>NZ_WYDS01000017.1 GCF_009914765.1 Halodesulfovibrio sp. MK-HDV
GACAAGAATCGCTTCAAATGCAATAGAGATTGATTATCTAAGAAGTAAAGTTTGTTTTAATGTACCTACGTCTAATTACAGTCTTGAACAAAGATTTCGTATTAGAATGGCTTATAATAGCATTATAACTTGCATATTTTTTAATTAGATACAGTTATAATTGCATTATTTTGCGTATGTTTCGCACTCAGTTGCCAAACCACCTGTTCAAACGGTAGTCTGGGCGCTCATTCATGTATGGGAGTACGCGCAATGGGAAGTAACAAACGGTACTGTATTGGTATTGATACCGGTGGAACATATACAGATGCAGTTATTGTGGAGTTGGACTCGGGGAGTGTTGTTACTACAGCCAAAAGCCCCACAACGCACTATGACATCCAAAAAGGCATTCAGGCGGTTGTTGAAAAGGTGTTGGCAGCATCTAACATTAATCCGGCTGATATTATCAGAACATGCGTTTCCACCACGTTAGCAACTAACGCATTAGTGGAAAACAAAGGCGCAGACGTAGCACTTTTCGTCATTGGCTTTAACCAGCGGTTGGAAGTCCCTGCTGTTGCCGCTCGCTTTGTCCCCGGTGGCCACACCATTAAAGGGGAAGAAGTTAAGCCACTAGGCATTCAATACATTGTCGACGGGGTAAATGAATTAAAAAACGACGTAGAAGCATGGGCAGTATGCAGTTCTATGGCGTTTATAAATCCTATACACGAACTGGTTGCAGCAAAAGCCGTTAAGCTGGTGAGTGATGCCCCTGTGTTCTGTTCGCACGAGGCAAGCTCCCGTGCTGGCATGAAAGAGCGTGCATCCACCGCATGTCTTAATGCGCAGCTTCTACCAGTTATGCAAAAATTTCTTTCCGGCATACGTAACGCACTTTCCGCCTGCGGCATTACAGGCGAAGTACTCGTAGTACGGGGTGACGCAACAGCGATGCATATGCAAGAAGCACTTATGCACGCTGCATCAACAATTGCCAGCGGCCCTGCAGCAACAGCATTGTTCGGTGCAAAAACTACCAACACAACCGATGCCCTCATCCTCGATGTAGGCGGCACTACAACAGACATAACGCTCATTAAAGATGGTAAGCCAGTGGTAGATACCGCGGGCATGTCTATTGGCAAATGGGAAACCCACGTAGAAGCAGTGGAAATGTTTACTGTAGGAATCGGTGGCGACAGCCTCGTGCAGCTTGCACAAGGTAAACCAATGCAGGTAGGCCCTGCACGGGTAACGCCAATCTGTATGACGCGGGATATCCCCGCTCCCGAATCTTGGATAGGACAAGGCAAGATCTCACGCTGCATCACAATGGCACCGGATCTCACGCCAGAAATCATCAAAGAGTCTGCACTACTCACATGTCTTGCAGAACATGGCTCTATGACGCCTCAGGCGCTATTAAAGCACCTAAGCATTGCCGAAATAACCTTCGAGCAAGAGCTGACCAAACTGCTTCACAAACAACACATCATAGAAGTAGGCTTTACTCCGACAGATGCACTGCACGTTCTTAAAAAGCTCGACATCGGCGACTACACCAGTGCCCTCAACGCCGCTCAAGTATTGGCAGACATAGAAGGCTGCACTGCAAAAGAATTCGCAGACGCGTAATCACACAAGCAGAACGCATCATCGAAGAAACAGTACTGCGGCACCTTTCCAAACGTGAAATAGGCGGCAATCTCGCCGGTTATCTCGCAAACAGAGAAGAAAACAAGCTGCTACAAATTTCTGTATCACTCAACGTACCAATGATCGGAATAGGTGCAGCCGCACCATATTTGCTCACAAACGTTGCAAAACGACTGAATACAACCATAGCTTTCCCCGACCATTTCGCCGTGGGCAACGCTCTTGGTTCCGTATTCATGGCAGAGCGCAACTGCTAAGTCTTGCAACGTCATCTGATAGAAAAAGGAACATGTCATGGAACATAAAGAACAAAGTTTTGAAGCTGTAATTGAAGTTGGAAGCGAATGTGAAGATTGCACGATCGTGCACGGCTGGCTTTACGACGGCACCAAATGGGTGCTGCACGCATGGGGTGAAACCAGTGACGCAGTGTACGATCTCACAGAATCTCGCGAGCCTCAGCATCGTGAGGAGTACTACAAAGCTCACGGCGTGACCGAAGAACGACTCCGTCGATATACACGCATAGAATTCTTCACGCTCCTCGGGGACACCAAGTCCTTCGGCCCTTACGACAAAGAGCTTTTCTTTGCGACTGAATCGGATGTTGATCCGTTAGGAAAATAAGTTTCAATAAGCTGTAATAAGTTTTTTTGGCCTCTGGCGGGTCTTCGACGAGCCTCCGGCGGCTTAAGAACCTCTTGCAAGAGGTTCTTAAGAATCTCCAGAAACCTTTATTATGCGATTAATGCCCGTTGATAGATTTCTCACGCGGCTTGATCCGACTGACTTGAATAGCAAAAAGGGCTGTCCTTCATATGAAGGACAGCCCTTTTTTATTTTATGAAAGGTAGTGAGGTATAAGCCGCGAGGCTACGTAAAAAACGTGCTCACCTCGCATAATAAAAGTTTTGGAAGGGGGTCTGGGGGAAACTTTTTCCAAAAAGTTTCAGCCCAGCCGCCGAAGGCTCGTCGAAGACCCGCCAGAGGCGAAAACTCCACTACACCCAAAACAGCCCAACTACGCTCTACCGGTACCACGAAGCTGACGCTTGTCACCGATACGCATGGTAAGACGCACGCGGTCAAAATATTCGAGTAACGGGATTGCGTACTTGCGTGAAAGCCCTGCGGTTTCGCGCAGCTGTCCGGGCCCCATGTCGTCATGGTTGGAAAGATACTCGCATACCATTTCTTTTACTTTTTCCAGCGCTGGCGCGTGATAGTAAAGTGTATCCTTCACTTTTACCATCTCGCCTTTCTCTTCCATAAGCTTGAGTACTGGGACTGCTTCTTTGACTTCCACACCGAGCGGTTCGAGAACCTCTTTGAGGTTTGGAGGAGTAATTCCGCCCTTTTCGTATGCTTCAAGGATGGTTTTACGTAAGCCTTCCTGATCCGCTGCCATGGATACTTTGTGCGCTGGTAAACGCAGAACATCACCGTCTACAATGATGGATTTGGCTTTAATAAGACGCTCAACAAGAAAATGTACAAGCTTAGGTGAAAGCTTTTTACCCCAACCGGATGCAAGCATACCGCGGGAAAGACCAGCTTTCATCGGTTCGTTTTTATGGAACGCAGCCATAAATTCAATACAGCTTTCTGAAAGTTCTGTAAGAATTTTTCCTGCTATGTACTGGCGCTCTTCCTTGTCGAAACAAAGCGCTTCTTGCTTTCCACCCAAGAGGTTAAGACTTTTTTCAAGCTTCTTGGTTTCGATATCTGTAAAAATGCAAAGACGAGTGAAAGATAACCCTTTTTCTGCTGCCATTGCTAGATGCAGACGGACTCTGTCGTCCGGCTCAGCCTTTGGAAGCTCTTGCAGACTGTTCCATATGACTTCGTAATGCGGATTCTTTTTGCGAAGGCGTTCAGCTTCTGGATGTAGTAATTTACCACCACCCGCGGTACGCAACGGTGAGAAAGAACGAACAACACAACGATCGTTTGCTACGCCCACCATTGGCTCTGGGAAACGGACTTCACAAATGGCGGTTTCACCCGGCATGAGTTTGTCACGATCAGGAAAATAAAGACGTGCTAAAACGTCGCGAGCACCGTGGTGAAAATGGATTTCTGTACGATTTTTGAGCGGTGATGGTGACGACGAGAGACATGTGAGCTCAATGTGCCATGTATCGGAAGGGAACAGCGTATCAGGCCGTGCAAGCACATCGCCCCTATGTACGTCTGACACTTCTATACCGGCTATATTGATTGCAGTACGCTTGCCTGCCGGAGCCTTTTCAACAGCGCTGCCATGACTTTGCAGTCCGCGAACCTTACCCATGAAATCATGTGGGTAAAAACGTACTTCGTCGCCAATATTGAGAGAGCCGGAAACCATGGTTCCGGTCACAACGGTGCCATGACCACGCATAGTAAACGATCTGTCTACTGGCATACGGAACAAGTCAGAACGGCGCTGCGGTACTAACTCTTTCTCCATCTTGGCAATATGCGCGCGGACGGTATCAAGCCCGTCGCCCGTTTGCGAGGATACTGGAAAAATTGGAGCGTCTTCAAGGAACGAGCCCTGCAAAAACGCTTTAACGTCTTCCTGCACCAACTCAAGCCATTCTTCGTCCACCATGTCTGTTTTGGTAAGCGCAACAAAGCCTGTCGGGATACCAAGGAGAGAACAAATTTCCAGATGCTCACGGGTCTGCGGCATTACGCCTTCGTCCGCTGCAATAACCAGCATCACAAAATCAATGCCGGATGCACCTGCAACCATGTTCTTAACAAATTTTTCGTGCCCCGGAACGTCCACAATCCCCATCTTGCCGCCATCCGGCAAATCGAAGAAAGCAAAGCCTAACTCAATGGTTATCCCGCGCTTTTTCTCTTCTTCCAGTCTGTCACAATCGATTCCGGTGAGGGTTTTTACAAGCGTGGTCTTACCATGATCAACATGTCCGGCAGTGCCCATTACAACAGGCATAGATACTCCTTGGCATAATTCCTAACTGATGCTGCTACACAGAGTGTTTATCCGTTAACAGCAACGCATCGTACAGTGTAGTGCCCTCATCGACGACATCTGCCGCCAAGAGGATTGTATGTTGTATTGGAAAAAACCCAACTCCTCAACTATTCCCCGCTCATAGAAGATCTCACACAATCATGTTACATATCATACAACACATTCAACAGCTTACAAACATACGAGGACATCATGGAACTACTTGAAATACGCACATCCACCCGTGAAGAACTCATTGATATTACATCCAGAGTGCAAACGCTCGTTAGCGAAAACAACTGGCAGGATGGCGCATTGCTGCTCTTTTGCCCGCACACAACCGGCGCTGTAACCGTCAACGAAGGTGCAGACCCAGACGTTGCCCGTGACATAACAGTTAACATGCGGCATCTGGTGCCACACAAAGGTGACTACCAGCACATGGAAGGCAACAGCGATGCACACATAAAAGCAAGCATGTTCGGGCCCGATCAGATGCTAATAGTCGAAAATGGTCGAGTTCAACTCGGAACATGGCAGGCGATCTATTTCTGCGAATTTGACGGAGCGCGCAATCGCAAGCTTTGGGCTAAATTTATTGGGTAACGGCTAAGAGTTTAGAAGACAGGGAGTTGCCTCCGGCGGCTGGGCTGAAAACTGTTTCACTGTCTTTATCCGTAATCCCTCGTACCTCGAGAACGGCTAAAGCTTGCAAGTTTCCCCCCAGACCCCCTTTCAAACTTTTTATTATACGACAAACGCCCGTTGATAAGTTTCTCACGCGGCTTAACGATACTGACTCGAATAATAAAAAAAGCTGCCCTTTAAACAAAGGACAGCTTTTTTGCTATTTACTTCAGCAAAATTACGCTCGGTGTAAATTTTGTTGTGCTATTCGGCAAGAGTAAATGCTGTCGAAATCTTGCGTCTCTACAGCGTTACGTGATGAATTTTTTGAAATTTACGATCCACCGTACGTGTATATCTCACAGAAGACTTTCCGAACATGAGCACATATGCGGCATGGTGATCTTCGGGAATACCGAGAAGCTCTTTATAGTCAGGTACAAAATGCATAAACGCTTGCAGTGCAAACCCGCACCAAAGGCTACCGAGACCAGCGTTTGTTGCTGCGAGATCAAAGTGTGTGAGCGCTATGGCGATATCAACCATTGGTGATGAACCAGCTGTCGGTGAAGACACAACAAGCATGTGCGGTGCTTTTCTAAAGACGATGTCGCCCCCTCCAGCATGCACTTTATCAAAGGCATTAAAGTGCGCCAGTTCTTTAGGGACTCGATGCTCTCTGACTGCTGTAGCAATATGCCCATAGGCATGGTCTGAAATTTTCTGCATGACTTTTATATCGTCCACAACGGTGAACTGTAGCGGCATGGCATTCTTAGCTGTCGGGGCATTTGCGGCAAGATTAATGAGCCTGTCGATAAGAGCTTTTTCAACATTTTCTTGCTTAAAACGACGTACTGAACGACGTCCGCGCATAAGCGTTTCAAGCTGCTTTTCGGATGGCAGATTACCTTTAATCTGCACACAGTCTTCCGGCTCTACATTTAACATAGAAATGGCTGCTGTAGGACAGATGGCAAGACAGTGCAGACATCGTAAACAACGCTCTTCGCGGGAAGGAGCGATAGTTGGATATTCACCTTCAAAACGAATAATTGATGCCGGGCAGTCTGTTACACATTGATTGCACTGAATGCACTTTTCGGTATCAACCTTAAAATCTAGCATATTTGCTCCTTACGTCACAGTGGTGAATGGTGCTGCCTCTATGAAAAAAGTCAAGAAATCTGCATGAATTCATACGTAGAGGTGTCATGTATAGATACGTGACGCATAATTGATGCACAATACTGTAAAAAAGATTGAGGATAAAGAACGATATTTTTGATCGATATTATTCTGACAAAAAGACACCTAATTTGAACGGGATATATGTTGAATTGCATACTGTGGTCACAATGCAGCAAAGCTGTAACAAAGCTGTCACATAAAATGTCTATCTAGAGCACGGCTCGAGGAGCAGGCAAGTGTGTCTGAACAGGTCGGGTCGATCACCTAGATATCCGTTATGGAGCATGTATGCCTGAGATGACTTACTCTCCGGAAACGACGCATGAAGCGTCTTCTGTGACTGACCCAGACAAAATAAACCTGAAGAGCATTGGCCGCTGGTTCGCTATCGCTGCCCTTATTTACTGTATGTTACTTGCAGTAGGCATGATTGGCGCAGGTTTTAAAACTGCCACAGCAGGACAGGCGAAATCATTATTTGCTTTCGCATCCAACCCATTCCTCGGACTCATCATCGGTACAGTTTGTACCGCTCTTATCCAGTCTTCAAGTACTGTGACATCTATTATTGTTGGCCTTGTTGCCGGTGGCCTTCCGGTATCACTCGCAATTCCAATGATCATGGGCGCAAACATCGGTACAACCATTACCAATACTATTGTCAGCGCTGGACACATGCGATGCAGCACAGAATTTAAACGTGCTTTTTCTGCCGCAACCGTGCATGACTTTTTCAATTTGATGGCGGTAATAATATTCTTACCGTTAGAAATATTCACCGGATTTTTACAAAAAACAAGCTTGGCGATTGCTTCCATGTTCGTGGGTGGCAGCTCAATGAGTATCAAAGGCATCAACTTTATTAAGCCGATTACCAAACCGATTATTGGTACTCTTAAAAGCATGCTTGGTAGTTTTTCACCGGAAGTTCAAGGCGTACTTCTTGCGATTCTCGGTATCGGGTTAATTTTCTGCGCAATCACCATGATGGGCAAACTGCTCAAGAGACTCATGGTCGGTCGTGCTAAAAACATGCTCCACACTGCTATCGGCCGCGGCCCATTTGCAGGCATAACTTCCGGAATGCTCATCACTATCCTTGTACAATCTTCTTCTACAACAACAAGCCTTATGATCCCGCTTGTTGGCTCCGGCATCTTCAGTATGCGTCAAGTGTACCCGTTCACTCTGGGAAGCAACATCGGCACTTGCGTAACTGCCCTGCTTGCGGCAACCGCAGTTATTGGTGGCAATAGCCTGTTTGCTCTTCAGATTGCCTTTGTACATTTGATTTTCAATATTTCCGGCGTACTGTTTATTTACGGAATTCCATTTTTACGCGAAATTCCTCCACGCTGTGCGGAATGGCTTGCAGACTACGCAGGACGCAAAAAGCGTTATGCAGCGTGTTATGTGCTTGGCGTATTCTTCTTACTTCCGGCTACATGCATTATTCTCGCTCAGTAAAACTGAGTGGTTTATTAGAGCTAATTAGAAATAAATATTAGCCTCAAACTATGTAGTAATTTTAAAATAAAGATCGCCTTTTCAGAATGTTAGTAAAAATACCGCAGGAAGATGTTCTTCAAAACATCCTGCGGTATTTTTTTCACTACTTTGTACTTCCCAAATAAAAAGGATCACTTTACAGTCACACTGAAACCGTTTACAGAATTGGTTCAGATAATTTCTACTAATTTACTCAAGATGAGTGAAGGTAGAGTGTTCACTGCATTTAAACAGTGTAACCGCTTCCGGAAAATAACTGATAGATGATGGTACCCCCGTATCAACTTCTATCGCAGTTTGCCGGATGAATCTGACATAAACATCATCTGGTAAAGGTCGTTTTTTTAACGACTTAGCGCTGCGTGTTGCAAATTCTTCGGTAGCATTCAATGGGCGAAATGCTGCCGGAGCTTCTCAAAAGAGTCCGGGGTTCAGCCGATGGTTACTTGTTCTGAACTCCGGACTCTTTTGCGTTCAACATTTGAGATCCACGACATTGAATAATAAAAAAGGTCGATTTTGTTTACGGACAAGCCACCATCGCGGTGTTGCCGGTAAACAAAATCGACCTTTTCGTATGTATAGAAAGAAAAAACGCTATGGCTTTTTATGCACCACAAGCACATTGCACGGAGACTGCTTAAGCACACGGGTTGTAACGCTGCCGAGCAGAATGGATGCAAGCGGGTTTGTTCCGCGTGGAGCCATAATAATAAGGTCCACTTTCTCTTTTTCCGCCATTTTTGCAATCTCTTCGCTCGGTGAGTTGTCAATAACACGCTCAATGTACGTAACCTCAGACTTATCAAGCAACTCGCGTACAGGCGTGAGCACCTGATTCGCATATTCAAGCGATTCCACAGAAAAATCTTTAAACTGCTTCAAGTTTTGAAATGTTTCGCTGCAATAGAGCAATATAATTTCTGCGCTAAATTTTTTTGCCAGATCAATAGCTTCTGCAGCAGCATTGAGAGAATATTCCGATCCATCTACCGGCAACAATATTTTTTTTACTTCCATATACTACTCCCATGTAACAGCAGAGTTTATGCGAATAATCATCAATGCCAAAGCTCTTTATATTCGCTACCAAAAAGCACGTTAGGGTCTGTATTTTAAATAAAAACAAACCTCTTATATTGTATATACCAACTTAGAATGGTTTTTTGCAACATTTTTCTAAGCATAGCTTGCTAAACAATGTGTAGCAATTGGATAAAAAAGATATAATGAACATATATACGAAAAGACTAATTCTCATAGTTAAATGAGAATTAGTCTTTTGAAACAGGAAAACCAATGGATTCCTGAGTAGGGATGTACTGTATATCCCCATGCACTCTTTGGCGTAATTGAGTAAACATGGATGATGCGTTTATACAGTGCATTGTTCATGTAATTTTTTTTGATAAAATAAGTAGTATGTATAGGAATAGACAAATTCTATTTCCAAGTAAACAAAATGAAAAATATCACAAGAAAACATCCATAATCTCATGTTTTCAACAATATCAACGCTTACAATTAGGTCATTTAATATTCATAATACTGGATAGTTGCACACAAAAAAGCCCGTCTCAAAACATACGTTTTGAGACGGGCTTTTTATAGGCTCTTATGTTGCTGCCGAGTTTTCCGAACACAGTCACGGAACAGTCGTGTCCGGAAAACACAGCATTAACGCGTAAAGATCACGCGTTATGCGAGGAAGCTGCATAATACCCAAGCGGTACGAGTATGCAACTTAATAAATTTTATATAATCCATAAGTTTTTTTTGACTGATCTCACTATAGAGCAACAGAAGACAATAAGAAGTTGCTAGATTATCAGGCAATACTCAGAATATTAAAGATAATCTGTCAAATGAGCAGTATGTAAAACTACAGCCCCTTCAGGCACGCTTTTTCCTAACGGCAAAAGGACAATGTGTTCCGGCTGAACGTTTTTATAGGTGATCCTTGAATCATTCCGGAAACCGAGCTTTGTAAAAAATTTTGGGTCACCGTGAGAAATTAATCCATTCGCCCTCTGTGTATACATAGCGCGCACAGCCTGACGTATAAGTGAAGTACCTATGCCTTTTCTCTGATGTTCAGGGAGCACTCCCACAGGCCCTACATAAAACCAGCCTTCATCATGCCCATTAATTAAGACTGGAGAAATTGTTAGTTGCCCAACAATGCCTGCGCCATACTCTTCTGCAACAAGAGATAATGTTAAAGAATCACTTTTCCTGAGTGCATCAACTATTTTGTATTCATCTTTGTATGTATACGGATGATCGTTAAACGCATTATACTGCACATTGCGAATCGCAGCAGCATCATGTTTTCTTTCGGGGCGAACACGCACAGTGGCCTCCTTATAACTGAAGAATAGTAGATCAACATTCTATCTGTAGCACAAATTCACTACAAAGAGACACACGCGCTATAGAATATACCATTGGGACACGGCACATCGCGACGCAGAATAAAGTGTCTAAATATGAACGAGCTTCAGGCTCTTTTATTACCATTCTAAAACATGTAGTATGCCCGTCGATCACAAAAATTACCGCGAGGAACATATGACTGCATCAAAACGAAACGTATATTTAAAGACAATCCCGCTGACTGAAGCCGTAGCGAAAATGCAAGCTGCACTCGACAGAGAAGTTCTTTTGAGAAGCGAAGTTGTGCCGACACACGAGGCTGGCGGACGCGTATTGGCTGAAGCAGTGTTTGCTGAATATTCCTCGCCAACGTTTCATAGCGCAGCAATGGACGGTATTGCTGTAACAGCAAAGGAAACCTTTACTGCCCGTGAAGGCGCACCTTTGCAGCTGAAAAAAGGAATTTCATACGTTCCTGTGAATACAGGCAACCCGCTTCCGGAAGGTCGCGATGCTGTCATTATGATCGAAAACGTTATCTCTGTTGATGACGACACCGTTGAAATTGAAACACCGTCTTTTCCTTGGCAACACGTTCGCCGCATCGGTGAAGACATCGTTGCTACGGAACTGCTTTTTCCGCAGAATCAGCAGGTTTCCCCATATGACATCGGAGCCTTGCTTAGCGCGGGTATCTGGGAAGTACGTGTGTGGGAAAAAGTACGCATATGCATTATCCCAACCGGTGATGAAGTGCTCGATTTTGAAGAACGTCCAGAGCCTAAACCGGGACAAGTTATTGAAAGCAACTCACAGGTACTCAGCGCAATGGCGCGAAACCTTGATTGCATTGTAGATCGTGTCCCACCTGTGCCGGACGTTCCAGAACTGCTGGAAAAAACTGTTGCCGCAAAACTCGACGAGCCATACCACCTCGTCATCATCTGCGCCGGTTCTTCCGCAGGTTCCAAAGATTTCACCCGTGCAACTATTGCCAAGCTTGGCGAAGTAGTTGTTCACGGTGTTGCCGCTATGCCGGGTAAACCTTCCCTGCTTGGCGTCTGCAAAGATAAGCTTGTTGCCGGAGCCCCGGGGTACCCTGTAAGCGCCGTAGTGTGCTTCGAGGAGCTCTTAACTCCACTTATCTCATGGATCAGTCGCAAACCTGTTCCTTCGCGTCCTAAAGTGAATGCAGAAATCACCCGCAAGGTTCCATCCAAGCTTGGTATTGAAGAATTTCTGCGTCTTTCCATCGGAAGAGTCGGCGACAAATACGTAGCAACTCCACTTGCCCGTGGCGCAGGGTGCATTACCACCATGTCCCGTGCTCAAGGTGTTGGTCGTATTCCGGCACAGGCTGAAGGCATCGACCAGAACGCCATTGTTCACACCGAACTGCTTGTGGAAGAAAAACGCCTCGATGAGATTCTCGTTACCATCGGCAGCCACGACAACACACTCGATATTTTATCTGATGAACTCATGGGACTCGACACACCAATGCGTCTTGCTTCCAGCCACGTCGGTTCTATGGGCGGCATCCTCGCCATCAAAAACGGCTCTTGCCACATGGCTGGCGCGCATCTGTTTGATCCGGAAACCAACGACTACAACTTCCCGTTCATCAAAAAGTACCTGCCGGATACCGATGTAACTCTCGTGAACCTCGCCATCCGTCATCAGGGATTCATTGTTCCTAAAGGGAACCCGCAAAACATTCAGTCCATCGAAGACCTTGCAAACTGCACTATTCGTTTTCTCAACAGACAACGCGGAGCCGGAACACGCATCCTCTTTGATTATCATTTGAAAGAAGCCGATATTTCTCCTGCGTCCGTGACAGGGTATGATAAAGAAGAGTTTACGCACATGGCAGTTGCCGTAAACGTGCTTACTGGAGCTGCGGATACCGGACTCGGTATCTACGCAGCAGCAAAAGCGCTTGATCTTGATTTCGTGCCGCTAGCACGCGAACGATACGACCTTATTATTCCGACAGCCTACATAGAAACACCGCAGGTGCAGGCAGTACTTGAGTTACTTCAGTCTCCTACATTTAAAGCACGAATTGAAGCGCTCGGCGGGTATGAGACCTCTTTGACAGGAAACATTATGGAGCCGGGAATCGGCCTTGGAGAATAGTGTGAAATTTTACAGTCCGGCATTCGCCGCTACAGAAGAAATTCCGGAAAAATACACCTGCGACGGTGAAGATATTTCGCCACCGCTTAAATGGTCTGATCTTCCGGAAGGCACAAAAAGCCTCACCATAATCTGTGATGATCCAGATGCGCCTTCCGGCGTATGGGATCACTGGCTGATATTCAACATCAGTCCTGAGATCACAGGACTTGAGGAAGACACCCCAAAAGTTTTTGATCCATTCAGAGGTATCGGGCACGGTATCAACAGTTGGAACAACTCATATTACGGTGGCCCTTGTCCGCCATCCGGTCAGCACCGCTATTACTTCAAGCTCTATGCGCTTGATGCAAAGCTGCGGATCAAACCGGGGTCAGGCAAAGGTGCCATACTACGCGCCATGGAAGGGCATGTTCTTGAAAAAGCGCACTTCTTTGGTGTCTATTCGCAGAAGAAGTAAAGAAAATGAAAAAGCCTCTGACGGTACTCCGCCAGAGGCTTTTTTTTATGATTGGGTCGGATTTGGTGCTCGGGTCGGACTTGGTGGTCGGGTAGGCCTTCGGCGAGTCTCCGACGGGGACGGGCTCTGCCCTCCACCCGCAAGGGGTATCCCCCTTGACCCCGTTTAGGGTATTGGGGGTGGATGACTTCTAGCTCAGAGCCAATCGCAGTTGAACTCGCCTTTACCAGCGCCCAAGCAGTTATCCTGTTAGCTATTACTGTCCGAGAACGTCAGTAATGATGTTGAGATTCACATCATCAATAGTTTCACAGCCGGTAAGAACCATTGCTGATTTAATCTGTCCTGTAAGCTGCTGGATGTACTTGGAAGCACCATCTTCAAGACCGCCCATGGTTGCGATGGAGAATGGACGTCCGATCATCACAGCATCTGCGCCAAGAGCTACCATTTTAAGAACATCAACACCGGTGCGAACGCCGCCATCAACCAACACTGCAATTTCACCGTTAACGGCTTCTGCAATTTCAGCAATAACATGCGCTGTACCCGGTGTATGATCTAAAACACGGCCGCCATGGTTGGACACAACAATACCTGCTGCGCCAGCTTCTACTGCTGCCTGAGCATCTTCAGGAGTCATAATACCTTTCAGAAGAACCTTACCCGGAATGCGTTCAATAAGAGCTTTCAAACGCTCAACACCGCGCGGAGCAACAGGGCGTCCCATCTTTGCAAGGGTAATCAGGCCAATAGCATCAATATCGATGCCGAAGGTTGTACAGCCAGTTGCAGCTGCTTTTTCGATTTTTTCGAAAAATTCTTCGCCTTCCCACGGTTTAATAAACGGAATGCCGTTACCGCTTACAGCCTTGATGGCGTCAAAACCAGCTTCGGAAATAAATGGTGGTACGCCGTCGCCAGTACAGCCGACAATACCGTTTGCGTCACACGCTTTAAGCTTGGACATAATGTAGTCTTCTTCAGAGACTTTTCCGCCCATATTGAAAGATACGCCGCCAATCGGTGCTGCAAATACAGGAATGGAAAGGTCATACCCAAGAACAGAAGTACTAGGGTCAGCCTCGGAGCAGTCGTGAATAGTACGCATACGCAGTTTGTAGTCTGCGAGAGCCTCTACGTTACCTTTAAATGATGCAGCAGTACCGAGACCGCCCATTCCCGGAACTTCGCCTGCACAGGCGCGTCCATCACATTCTTTACAGACTCGGCAGTAGCCTTTCATGAGCTCACGGGCTTCTTTACGAACATCTTGCATGACATTTCCTTACGTGGGTTGTTGTGGTTAATTTTTACACCGCAGCTATCAGCCGGAGAATCCTTCAAGTCCTAAAACAAAACTACGGGACACGCATTAATGCGCTGAATTATCTCTATCTGTCTGCGGTTGTCTTATTTTGAAGTAAAAAGCATTCCATGCACTTGTTCCAAGTGCTTATGCATACATCTTGTTGCCAGTATTTCATCACCGGCAACAATGGCGCTAAAAATTTCTTTATGCATAGAACAAGACTGTGCTCTACGCTCCGGAGTCTGCAACGGTGCTTCCCGTGTTTCTTCCAAGGCAGTGCTTGCATTAAACAATGCCTGTTCAAAAAGCGGATTTCCGGAAGCCTTGGCAATGGCGCAATGAAAGCGAATATCCTTTTCCCAAGGATTCCCTTCCGGCGGCTCCGGTGCTTTTTCTTTCATAATGGAAGCAATGTCTTCGAGCTGCTCCGGCGTTGCATTCCGTGCTGCCAATCCAGCCATCACAGGCTCGATAGCCTGACGAAACTCCATAATTTGCAGCAAATAAAGTCGCTGTTCTGTCAACGCTTCTGCCAGTGGCTCCACTATGTTCCCTGTGTCGATAACAAAGGTACCATTGCCGCGCCTGCTTTCTACTATACCCTTTTCTTGCAAAGAGCGGATAGCTTCGCGGATGGAACTGCGCGAGACTTGAAATGTTCTGGCTAAATCGCGTTCCGCCGGAAGTTTGTCACCAACGGAGAGTGTGCCAGCATGCAGCATCTCTTGAATACGCAACACGACCTGTTCGTATATTTTTAGCTGCTCACTGGGGTGTGCGGAAGATATATTGTTCATGTAATCCTTTAGGTGGTCTGACCAATTCCTTTGGTCTGACCAATAGCACAACAAAAGTCGGTTTTGAAGAATTTTATTGTTGGGAAATTTACCACAGAAGAAGAGTTCATTTGAAAAAAGAAAGCCCCTGAGTTGTTCAGGGGCTTTCTTTCATCGTTTTTTATCTACACGGGCTGCCATTTCTGACTAGCGTTCGTTTTCGTGAATAGTATACAAGTGGTTTTTGTATGCTCTAAAGACATCAGCCCTGTTAATCAGGCCGAGAATTTCGTGCGGGTTATTTTCCTGCACAACAGGGATTTGGCCGAGATCGGAATCTACAAACTTAACGAGCGCAGTATACAGATCATCGTCTTCCTGCAGGGTAACGCCTTTACGGGCAAGATCACCTACGACAACGAGGTCGAACAAACTTTCTTCGTAAAGAATGTTTCGCACATCGTTGATGGACAAAATGCCTGTAATTTCTCCCCCAACGTTTTTGACAGGGAAAAAGAACTCGTTAGTATTGGTAATAATGTTCGTAAGCGCCTTAAGCGTAATGGATTCTTCCAAAATAGTTACGCGTCCACGCTGGAAGAACTCTCTTACATGCAAATTTTCAAGAATGTTGACGGTAGAGTCAACAATATGTGCAGGAGATTCAAATTTGTTCTCAACCTGATTCTCGTAAAGAGAAACTTTACGGCTGATAACAACACAGATAGCACCGGAAAGCATAAGCGGAGCAAGAAGTCCGTAACCCTGCGACAGCTCACAAACCATGATCAGTGGACCAATTGGAGCATTCGCAACACCAGCAAAAAACGTTGCCATACCAACAAGAACGTAACCACCCGGCTGGGTGACAATGTTCGGGTAGAAGCTATTTGCAGTAAAACCGACAACGCCACCTGTCATACCACCTACAAAAAGTGCAGGAGCAAACATACCGCCACTGAGGCCGGAGCCGAGAGTGAGTGAAGTTGCTAGGGTTTTACCAAAGAGCAACACAAGCATTGTGAGTACTGGCAAATTGCCATTAATTGCTTGTTCTAAGCCATGATGACCGCTTGAAAGCACTTCTGGGTAGAACATGCCGTATACACCCATGAGAAGGCCACCTGCGACCATAGCCCACATGATGCCAACACGCTGACGAATTTTGTCAAATACGGAGTACTTAAGAAAGTGGAAACTGCGGACATAAATCCAACCAGCCAGCGCACATGCTGCAGAAAGAATCGCGTAAAAGAAGAGTTCACGCACATCATTGAAGTGGAATTCTGGAATATCGAACATTGGCTTTGAACCAAATGCCATAAAGAACAGAGAGTATGCCACAACTGAAGATGTAACCGCAGAAACGATAGCTTCTGAT
Source organism: Halodesulfovibrio sp. MK-HDV (assembly GCF_009914765.1). NCBI lineage: Bacteria > Pseudomonadati > Thermodesulfobacteriota > Desulfovibrionia > Desulfovibrionales > Desulfovibrionaceae > Halodesulfovibrio > Halodesulfovibrio sp. MK-HDV. Next base: position 16,384 of record NZ_WYDS01000017.1, read on the forward strand.
TCAAAATCTTCTTTGTAGATAACTTCAATAGCAGTCATCGCGCCGCCAAGCGGAGCAAGGAAGATAGCACCGAGACCACCGGCAGCACCGGTAAGCATCAGGATGCGGCGTTCTTTGGTGGAAAGACCAAATTTGTGGGCAAACCAACAGCCAAGTCCAGCACCAAGCTGGGAAACTGGCCCTTCCTGACCTGCGGAACCACCCGCGGCAATAGTCAGGATAGAGGTAATACCTTTTATGATTGGAGCCTTAGGCTTAATTTCACCCTTATTCTGGTGAAATGCCTTGATCATGGCATCTGTACCGTCAGTTACACCATCAATGGAATCCGGCAAAAATTTGTTTACGAGAAAGCCGGTAATAAAAGCGACGGTAACAAGTGCTACAGGGATTACCCACGGACGATACTCACCATTGCTTCCATGTGCAGAAAGTCCGGCGAGGTCGTTTTGGATAAAATCTTGAGAATAATCGAGCCCAAGGCGAAATAAAATTGCAACTAAACCGGCAAAAATACCAACAAGTATGCCGAGTACCAGCATACGGACGTATGTAGCGCTGTTGTACACACGCAGGTATTCTTGCCAAACTCTCTTAAAGGGACCGAGCATCGGGCGCTCCAAATTGTATATTATGCTACAGGCGTGCTTCTGGTGCGTCGAGCAGTTGTCGTGCTAAAGAAACGTCACTGGTAATCTGTTTAATGAGTTCATCCAGTCCGTTGAATTTTCTCTCATCACGCATACGCGCAACAAAATTCAAACGCAGTTCCCATCCGTAGATGTCTGCATCAAAATCAAGAATAAACGTTTCAACGCTGATCTCATCGTTACCGAAGGTAGGGTTATAACCAATATTAGTTACAGCCTGATATACCTTGCCGTCTAATTCTGCCCATGTGGCGTATACACCCGATTTCGGATGTAATTCGTCACGTACGCGCATATTTGCGGTCGGGAACCCTAATAATTTGCCGCCGCGATCCATACCATGGATAACTATACCACGAATAACGTAAAAGCGATCCATAAGAGGTCTTACGTCCCAAACCTTACCGGCCTTAATGAGGTCACGGATACGGGTGGAACTAACGATGGCATCGTTAATCATTACGGGCTGAAGGCGTTCAATGCCATATCCTAAATCTTCTCCCAGTGCGGAGAGAAGCTCAAAATTGCCTTTACGACCTTTACCGAAGGCGTAATCGTATCCAACAACAAGCTCTTTCATATTAAGCTCATCAACAAGGATAGTTTTTACAAACTCTTCAGGTTCAAGTGCAGCCAGGTCTCGTGTAAATTCGAGCAGAACCACAAGGTCTACGTCTATTTTTTCTAACAGATCTAACTTTTTTTCGTAGTCTGTAATGAGAGCAGGGGCATGCGAACCGGCAAGCACCTTAAGTGGATGCGGGCAAAAGGTAACAACAACACTAGGCACGCCCATAGACGCCGCCTTTTCTTTAGTGCGGTTAATTAACTTTCTGTGACCGTTGTGCACTCCATCGAAGTTTCCGATAGTAACGCAACAACCTTGGGAAAGATCTACTGAAATTTCCTGTATACTTCGTGCTATTTGCATGGGTACCACCAGAAGCATGTGATTTTCGTAAAAAACTTACACGCACAGGCAGCCTGTTGCGCGAAGGCGAATATTGTTACAGCAAAAGGGGTGGTGCTTCAAGTGGCAGTTGATGCCCAATCCCGTTTTGTATCTATGCTTTTGTTAACACTGTCTTTCGTGTAAATCTAATGCGTTACTAACACGCACTAGCGAATTCTTCATTTTTGAGCATGAAATAAAAGCCATTTTTTTTATTTTTTTCTACAAAAATGCTTGCAAGATTTCTATATTATCGCTAAACACCACTCCTCGAAGCACTACAAAAGCTTCGACGAAACGTGCCGAGGTGGTGGAATTGGTAGACACGCTAGGTTCAGGGTCTAGTGGATGTATTTCCGTGAGAGTTCGAGTCTCTCCCCCGGCACCATCGATATCAAAAAGCTCTTAATTCGAAAGAATTAAGAGCTTTTTTTTTACAATCACAATTTGGCCTCGTACTAAACCGCTGCATATTTAGTAATGGCAAGACTTACCTCTTTAGCCAAAGCTACGATCTCCCCGAAAGAACATCCCTTATCCAAACAGCCTGTTCCGCCAGCATGCTTTCAAGAGTTGCTCTTTTCTCTCTGTACTTACCTCCGCCTTGGCTTGGCTATTTATAAGTGGAAATAAAAAAAGGCCGGAAATCCCGGCCTGATATTTATTGAAATAACGCTTCTTTCTCTGAGTTTTTCTTAGTTTTTTCTAACACATTTTCAGAATTCAAAAGCAACGCTCTCATTTGTTCAACACCTGAATTTAGAACAAGAACATTAATTTCTCTTTCAGTTGCGGCAGAACTAAACCCTGACGCGTAGTAAAAGAAGCGTATTTTTAACCCACTAAGCTGCCCACCATCAACAGATGCAAATGTAAAAGCTAGCGAGCTAAAGGCTCCAATACCCAAGTCACAGCTCAATCGTCCCATTCGTTTATCAAGGCTTACTCGTTCTTTTTTAGCGGTCTTTCCCCATGCAATCGCTTTATCCAAAAAAACTATTAAGTCATCACGTTCGACAGTAACAGAAATTCGCTCACTCGTCCCTTTTCCACCAACGACTTGGATCTTTCCTTCGGGAGTAACGTAAAGTTCAACCTCGCCTGAGACTTGTTCGCCAATAGACGTCAAATTTCTTGCAATGGGCACTGCCCCGAGTCGGTGATTGAAAACGGCTCTACCACTTGCGTCAAACCCTTGCTTCATACAACCTGAAATACCTAAAAGCATTACTACCAGTACAAAAAAAAGCTTCTTACCCACAACATACCCCCATTATTATTTTATTTAAAAAATGTTGCTATCAAAGTCAGTACTCGCAGGCAAGAGCAAGTTCACACTTACATATAGTTTCATGCAATATTTACACTATGTTATAAACGCGAAACGTAATCTAAGAAACGTAAGAGTAATTTTTTTTTAACTTCGATCAACTCTCATATTCCGCTAACATCATTCTATCTAAGGCAATTGTAGGCAGCTCAACGATGCAACAAGCACAATTGCTACAAAAATCAAAAGTGGATTCCTTTCATAGAGGAAGATAAGTAAAGATAAAAAAGTATTCTCAATCGAACATTTTACTCTCTCAAAAACTAAAAAGCTCTTAATTCGAAAGAATTAAGAGCTTATTTTTGTGCAAAAAATATTACGCACAACAACGCGAAAATTAAATAAAAAAAAGGGTGGAGTTAAAAACTCCACCCTTTTTTATTTCACGAAAGGTAGTGATGCATGGACTGCGAAGTCACATCAAAGATGCAGAAACTTCATGCGCATGCCCAACTCTAAAAGCTACGCAGCGTTTTCGACGACCAGCTTAGGTGTCTGAGCTGTCTTGCTTGGATTCAGCAATTTGGCTTTTTCTTTCAGAATAACAATTTGAGCTTTGGTAGCCTTTGGTGCACGCGGGTTGGTTGCTCTAGTAGGGTTGATGTACTTGCCGTTCTTTCTCATACGGAAATCAAGATGTGGCCCGGTAGAAAGTCCCGTTGAACCAACGTAAGCGATAGTCTGTCCCTGTTTAACCTTTTTACCGACTCTCATGCCTTTGGCGAAGCGGTTCAGGTGTAAGTAAGCAGACTCATACCCGTTGCTGTGGCGAATTTTTACATACTTACCAGCCCCTCTGCTACGAGCAACTTTGATAACTTTACCGTTACCAATAGCGGAAACAGGTGTACCGCGCGGGGCAGCGTAATCAACTCCGTGGTGCGGTCGGTATGTCTTGAGGATTGGGTGCAGGCGTCTGTTGGTATACTTGGAAGAAATACGGGTAAACTTGAGTGGTGCTTTTAAGAACGCACGACGCAAGTTTTTGCCTTCAGCAGTATAGTACTGCGTAAAGCCATCCTTATCTTTCATGTAATACCCTTCATGCTCGTTACCCTGATTCACAAATCGGGCAGCAAGGATGTCGCCGTAGCCTTGGAATTTTCCCTCACGGAATCGTTTTTCCACAACAACTGTAAAGTTATCGTTTTTGCGAATATCGCGGATAAAGTCGATTTCCCAACCGAAGATGTCACCAATACGAACAGCAAGTGATGCTTTTTCACCAGTGGCAGTTAATGCCTCATACAAGCTGGACGTAATTACGCCGTAAACTCGTTCAGTGATGACGTCGTATTTAATGTCTTTGCGTTCAGCCGCAAAGCCGTCTTCAGTTTTTGCTACAGAAAGGTATTGATCGTTATCGATCTCGTATTCAAATCTTGTGAATTCTCCGTCGGTGGTAACGACTCTATATGGACGTCCTCGACGAAGCTTGGTGAGACGGAATGCTTTATCAGTTGCAGATGCAAGCTGATACACGTCCGCTTTGGAAAGCCATTTGTTCAGAATGGTAGAGGCTGTTGCGCCTTTTCCAATTTTCCCGCTGAACACATCCACTACAGGCTGTGGAATTGGCGCCGGTTCCGGCTTGGCCTGAACCTGTGTCGCTGAAGCCACTAGTGCTTCCGGTGTTACCTCAGAAGTTGCGACAGGAGTGGTGCTTTCGATTTCGTTCTGAGCGGTCTGTTCATTTTGCGATGGTGTTAATGATAGATAGGCTGTTGCAACGACTAAAACGACTGCAACAACAAGCAAGCATACTTTTTTTACATTTATTTTCTGCTGAATAGACATATAACCCTTACAAACGTTCTCAAATAGTTAGCACATTCCATATTATACACGGACTAATAAAGATCATCTGAAAAGGACTTTAGTCAAGCCCTTAGAAGGAACCAGTCCTAATAGTGCATAAGATTTTCAGAATTAATAATGAGTTCGCTAAACTAGAAACTGTAAAAATTTTAAACAAATTACGGTTTAAGAAGCATGTAGTCCACAGGATTGTCCGGACACCGCCAACCGCATTCCAAAAAAGTAGCTAGAACAAGCGGTAAGGTGATCAGAATCATAAACCCGAAACCAATATGGACGATCTTGTCGTTATACGGCGGAGTATCAAGCGGTGACCATGCATCTTCTATAAGTAACAATAGTGCAGTTACAACAAGCGCAATGAAGAAGATGAGGGATGACCATGTATACAGATGCATACCGAAAACGGGGGCTCCATAATTTCCTGAGCCGGGAATGATATGCAAAAGAACCTGCCGTACGCTTACAGCAATGCCGAACAAGGCAAACATGAGAGTAACGGATAGATGGCGTGGTCTGATTCCAAACCGTAAATTAAGAAGCGGCCCCATTGCCAATCCGAGCATTGCATAGCGCTGAAGAATACACAGCGGACATGGCAGATCGCCAACTATGAACTGAACGGAAAGAGAGCCGCACATGACAACGGCGACCATCAGTAACAGGACTAAATTGATCTTGCGCGCGAGTTCTGGATGCATACGCCCGCCTACAGGTTAATGTTTAACGAATCTGTAGCGTGAGTCATAAACCAAATGATCGCGAGAATGATTGAAGAAATAGTAACGTAGATCGCGCCCATCCGATGCCCATACCACCCAATACACATTGCCAATATTAGTAATAAAAATAGAATAGTACTCATAACGGCAGTGTATTGGAGGCTGGGCTGTAGTGCTAAGATTATTTTTTAAAAAAGCACTATTTTTCTCGGATGATGCGTTGTTTTTTTACGTAATTTAAGCGTCTGTACTCTTGGGTGTGGTGTTGTACATAGCTGAATCCTTCTGCGCAGAAAGACTGGCAAAGGAACACGCAACGCCGATTGCGCTGATAACAGTAAAGATAGCAAAGCCTGTTTGCATGGATGAAATAAACGCTTCTGGAGCGGCAGAAACAGATTTACTACCCATAAACATGCTTAGAATAAATGAAATGGAAGACATTGCTGTAAGCATACCGAGGGTACGCATTGTGGCGGAAAGACTTGCGGCAACGCCGTAGTGCCTTGGCTCCACACAATTCATAATTACTGTAAGGTTCGGTGATGAGAAGAATGAGAAACCAAGCCCGAGTAATACCAAAATGACCATCAGAGTTCCGATGCTTGTAGCCGCCGTAACTGTGGCGCAAATGCCAAGTGCAACAGTACAAAGCGAGAGTCCGATAATCACTAATTTTCCAGGATTAATCTTATCTGAAAGAGCTCCGGCAAAAGGTGACAATACAGCCATAATCACGGGCTGAATCACAAGAATCATACCCGCATACTGTGGAGAGACACCTTTAATCTGCTGCAAATACAAACTGAAAAAGAACGTTACGCCAAATGAAGCTGCGTAGTTCATAAGCAAAACAATACTGCTTAAAGAAAATGTACGATTCTGCTTCAAGAGCGGAACATTGAGGATAGGATGCTTTGCTTTTGATTCCCAAAAAATGAATCCGCAAAGCCCGATGACTCCGGCTACGAACAGAACAGGGAAAATCCCACCCGCTCGCATATGAGTGACGCCTGTCATCGCCATGCAAATTGCTGCCGCATACATGATGCTGCCCGCCCAATCGAACGGAGCACCTTTTGCGCCAAACCATTCCCCGTGCAAACGAGTAAAAGTAAGCCACAACGCAGCAAGCTGAAGCGGCAGAGCACCCCAGAAAATCCAACGCCAGTCAGCATATTGGATAATAAAACCCGTAATCGTAGGGCTCGCAGAAAGTCCCATATACACTGATGCTGCCACAATCCCCATCGCCTTTCCCCGCACTTCAGGCGGAACAACAGACGAAATAATGGCAATACTAGTCGTTGCAACAAGCGCAGAGCCTGCACCCTGTACGAAACGCAAAAGAATCAGCGATTCCATAGTCGGTGCCAGCGCAATGAAAAATGTTGCGCAAATGAATACTGAAAGTCCGGTCAAAAAAACTTTTTTTCGACCATGAATGTCTGCAAAGCGTCCTGCAGGCAGCATTAAAATACCACCAGCCAGAATGTACGCCATCTCAACAAGGCCAAGCTGAAATGCTCCAGCTGAAAATTCTTTGCCTATTGCAGGCAAAGCTACACCTACAGCCGACATCATAAATGGTGTCAAAAACTGTACGGCAGCAACGATGAACGTTGCTGCCGCTGGTGATACTGTTTTAGTTTTGGTCATCAGTCCTCCCCAATCAGAATAGTGTGTCTAGCAAGTAAATTATGCAGTAAGGCCGTGTTCACAGATCTTTGCTAAAAGATCTGCAAGTATCTTCTGCTCTTCCGTGGTCAACGGCGCGAGCACTTCGTGCGTTGCTTCTCGTAACGATGATCGAAGCTCGCCTTTAATCCAGTTCGCTTTATCTGTAGCGGAAACGAGCTTCTGTCTTCGGTTTTTAGGGTTAACTTTTCGCTTAACAAACCCTTTAAGTTCCAATTGTTCTACAGCGCGAGCAGTCGCTGCAGGGTCAATGAAAAGGGATTTAGATAATGCATCCTGCGTCATCGGCTCTTTGTTGTGCAGAATTTCCATTAAAAATGGTACCTGCCCATAGGTAATGCCGTACTGAGAAATTTTCTCTTTGGCCTTTGCAGCCTGCATGCGATTGGTCATCGCCACTGCATATCCCAATGGAAACTGTTCATCTTGAAAGCGGTTCATTGCTCCCCCTGTCTCTTTGAGAATAGGATCGAATTGTCGTATCAACTGTTGATCTGTCAATAAAGGAAAAGGATTCATGCGTCAATGGACCTCACCCTCATTTATAATGCAGCTAACGTACAATCAATTGAATCCTTGACGCATGGAGCGCCTATCCCTACTTTCAACCCGTTATGTTGCTATACCTACATGTCCCTTTCTGCCGCAGTAAATGCGGCTACTGTGCGTTTCATTCTCAAGTACCGGATGAGAACGCTGTACAGGTGTATCTGGATGCATTGATGCGCGAAATCGCCCTCTGGGGTGACAGGCTCGGCAATGTTCCGGTGGAAACCATCTTTTTTGGTGGCGGCACGCCTTCCATACTCCCTTCCAAAGCCATAGGCACAATCCTCAACAGACTTGCCAAAACCTTTGCCATCAATAACGGGGCAGAGATCAGCATGGAAGCGAATCCCGAATCAGCAGTTCGGGACACTTTCCTACACGATGTTCGCAGCTCCGGCATTAACAGGCTCAGCCTCGGCATTCAGAGTCTGAACCGCGACTTGCTGCACACCTTAGGCAGGCCGCACTCCGCCAAACAGGCAATTCAAGCCGTTGAACTTGCCCGCCAAAGCGGATTCGGCAACATAAACGTAGATTTCATCTGGGGATTACCGGGACAGCGCATCAAACACTGGCTCGAAGAACTGAAAGAAATTGCGAAGCTGGGACCGGATCATCTCTCCTGTTACAGCCTCACAATCGAAGAAAACACGCCATTCGAACTTGCTCACGACGACGGAAATCTTGAACTGCCATCTGACGACGATCAGAGTAAAATGTTTCTGTACGGATCAGATTTCTTAGAGCTTCAAGGCTATGCACACTACGAAATTTCCAATTTCGCGCGCATGGGCTTTCAGTGCCGTCACAACCTCGGCTACTGGGAAGGCGCAGACTATCTGGGACTCGGGCCTTCAGCCGTCTCAACAATAAATAGCCAGCGATGGGGAAACACAAAAGACCTCGCAGCCTACGCAGAACAAGCCACAAGCGGTCAACTCGGCGACAACGCAGAGACTCTGACACCGCATGAACGTATGCAGGAACTCATCATGCTGCGCCTGCGAACAGCACGCGGACTACGCCTTGCTGCTTACAAAGAGCTCACTGGCAGAAGTTTTATGGAAGATTTTCGGCCTATGATTACAGCGTTGCACCAGCACCGTTTAGTTAAAATTCGTAATGGTTATTTGAACCTTACGAAACGCGGCATGTTGGTCTCCAACACCATCATTGAGAACCTGTTCGAAGCTATGGACCGCATCTAGTATTTGAAGCATTGACTTTCTAGATGGTAGTATTACTCTAAGTCCTCAGCCCGAAGCCTCGGGCGCTTTATGAGGGGTGGAGTTCTATGAAAAAATGTTTGGTACTGGCGGCAATCGCTGCCTTTGCTTTTGTTTTGCTTCCTGAACCTGCGTACGCGTGGGGGCCGGGAGTTCATATTTCTATAGCTGAATGGCTTCTTTCCAACCTTACTCTTCTTCCTGCATCAGTCGCACACACCATCGCATCACACAAAGACGCATTTAAATACGGCGCACTTTCCGCTGACATATTCATCGGAAAAGGCAGCACAGTCGTTCCCGGTCACAGTCACAACTGGGAGACAGGCTTTACGCTTCTGGAAAATGTTCAAAGTCCCAAACTGCGTTCATACGCCTTCGGGTACCTTTCGCATCTTGCAGCAGACGTCGTAGCACACAACAACTACGTTCCAAGCCTCATGTCAGGAGCACCAACCTCCGGCAAACTCGGACACGTATACATCGAAGCACAAGCAGACCGCATGGTTCGCTGGAACAGCAACAGTGTACGTGGCTTATTTAAAATTTCCTGCACCGATCATGATTGTGAGCTGCTCGCAGCCACAAACAAAACGAAAAGTGGTTTTGCTTTCCGTAAACAAGTGTTCCGCAGCAGCGTAGCCCTATGCGGCGCGTACCCGTGGAAGAGTTCGCTCAAGCTTATTCATCACACAATGCCCGGAGCAGCAGACCGCAAATACTTACAGTCCATGATCGATGCCAGTGCCCGGTCAGTAATCAACATCCTTTCGCTGCACGACAAGTCAGCCGTTATAGGTGTAGATCCAATCGGAGCAGTCGCGCTAGCGAACTCAAAAGGACTTTGTGCAGGGGCACCAATCATCCCCAGACGCAACCCTTTTCCGCTCGTTTTCCCGTTAGACAAACGGGTATCAACCTTGCCTAAGCTACAAGTTTCGCATCGCATCTTGCTTTAACACGCGGCTTCGGTAATTTTTTTTTGAGCGGGGCCTTTGGTAGCCCTGCGGGGCTTTTGTCTCCGACGGCTGGGCTGAAACTTTTTGGAAAAAGTTTCCCCCAGACCCGTTACACTCTCTTCGTCCGTACAACTCGAAGATTCGTTAACGGTCAAAGGCCTTCAAAATTTTTTTATTATCGATGGCAGCACGTTTTTTTACGCTGCATCGCGGCGTATACATTATTACCGTTAATACAATAAAAAAAGGGCTGTCCTTCATATGAAGGACAGCCCTTTTTGCTATTCAAATCAATAAATTTATTTGCGACGAGTCACGACATTCAACAACAAACGAGCAATAAACCAGGCGCTGCCGAAGAGTATTGCAAGCGCAAGAAAATAGAGCGGGGTACTCGCGGCAATTTCAGAATTACGCAGCAAGGTTATGCCGCTAAAGATAATGGCAGCACTAATTACGAGCTGAAACAGATGATTCGAATCACGGATCACCTTACGTCGTTTGCTCATAAAAAAGCTCATGATCCAAACGATCACGAAAAAAAGTACTGCTATTTTAAACATCTTCTTTCTGAGATTCCTCAGGGAGCGTTGCTACGCTCTGGATGCGTTCTAAGCCTGCTGTTTGCTCTTCTGGAGGGAGAATCTGGAACGGAACAATTACGCCCTCTGCGCCGCATGCAAGCCCTTCTTCGACGGACTTGCAATAGCTATCGAAGTTTGTAGCACCGTGTGTTCCCATAAGGAGAACTGGTGCTGAGGATTCATCAACAGCTTGAGCAAAGCTTTCTTCATGGCCAGAGTAAGGCACAGCAATAATATCAGCGCCAAGTTCGCTGCCCAAACTTATCGAATCTGCAATGAGTGCACGATCGTATTCTTGAACAATGCGCTCGCCCTTTGCAAAAATTGAAAGAATGACTGGCAATCCATACGAATGAGCCTCTTCGCTGACAGCACCAAAGTCCTGAAGCATCTTCTCTTCGAACTCGTTGCCTATGGTAAGTTGCAACGCAACGGCATCAGCTCCGGCGCGAAGTGCTTCAAGCACAGAACAAACAACGGTGCGGTTCCAAGACGGCACGGCATGTTTGCTAGCTGTAGAAAGCTGAACGACCAGCGGAAGTGTTGCAGGAAAAGTTAAGCCGAATGTTCGGGCAAAACCGCTGGAAACAAGAAGCGAATTGAGAGGATGCTTGCTGATAGCCTCCACGCAGGCAGACGCAGAGACAGATGAAGTGAAGCCGCCGTCCATTCGGGACTGTTCAAAAGAAACAATAACAGGTTTTGATTTGTTTTCTGTTGAAAGCAGACGCTCTCTTCTACGATACATACCAATCATAAACTCTCCTGAGGGCTATCGCCCGCGTGCATTACATTCCAGATACGGACAATACGCCAGTGCCCCGTCCGTAAGGGCTGTGTTGTCACCCGTTCCACTGTACATAACAAGCGGGGCTTCAACAGCAACACCGCAATTACAATTTTTTCGGGCTTCAAGCAATACCAGCGTACTATTTTGATCTGCCTTGCTGTGAACAAATTTAAGGCGCTTAGGTGTCAGCTTATTCTGTGAACAAGCACTCATAAGTTCTTCGAGACGCTCCGAAGGAAAAATACAACAAAACGATCCTTTATTCTTTACCAGAAAAGACGCTGTTTGCACAAATGCAGCAAGCGCGCCCTCTGTTTCGAACAAAGCGCACGTCCGCTCCTGAGTTGCAGCATGACGCCCTTGATTCTGTCTACGGTACGGTGGATTAGAAACTACAACATCTGCACTTTCAGCACCAAGCCCGCTCTGACGAATCGCGCCCACGTCTGCCAAAACACTACTGAAACGTTCCGCAACGCCCAAAGACTTCGCATTCTGATTCGCAGCATCAAGCAGCAACGGTTGCAATTCTACTCCCGTCACAGCAAGCCGCTCGTTATCAAGCAGCATTGTCAGGCCAATAACGCCACACCCCGTGCCAAGGTCAACAGCCGTGCGATATTTCGTCGCACCTGCAAACCTCGCCAGCAGCAAAGCGTCCATCGAGAACCGAAACGTTCCCTCCGGCTGGAAAAGACCACGCGGAAAATATTCTCGCGCCTTTTCTGTGTCGTTCTTATCGCTCATAGTAATTCCTACAGTTGTCTCCGACGACGCTTATCAGCGGGATGTCTCCGACGGCTGGGCTGAAACTTTTTTAAAAAAAAGTTTCCCCCAGACCCCCTTCCAAAACTTTTCACCTGCGAGCCCGTTCTTTTTTTAAAACCACCTCGCGGCTTATGCACCACTACCTTTCATTAGCATAAAGAAAGGGTGGAGATATATTCCCCACCCTTTCCTAATAATCATCAATAAGCCGTAATCACTTTTTATGAACAAGAGTCCTTCGCAAATCGGGTCAAGGGAGAGTCTCCCTTGCGGATGCAAGGCAGAGCCTGCCCCTCGGAGAGTCGCCGAAGGCAATAAAACTCAAAAACAAAAAGCGCCGCAGGCTCCAAAACAGTTATTCGCCGCACTTCTCTTTAAGAGCTTTAGCGAGTTCAACACCCATTTCGTAGCATTTTTTGTAAGAGTCGTGTGTTGGTACAAACTGGTTTTTCACACCATCAACAGGCATTTCGAAGCCCATGTCTACGAGACTTTCGGTAAGTGATTTTACACACTCGCCAGACCAGCCAAAGGAGCCGAACGCGCCACCGATGCGGTTTTGCGGACGAAGACCTTTCATGTAGGTGATCATTTTAGCGACTTCTGGAAGAATACCGTTGTTGTGCGTCGGGGAACCGAACACAACAGCGCTTGCGCGACCAAGCTCAGTCATTACTGCGCTATGATGGTCAGTTTTAAGATGCATTATGCGTACTGGTACGCCTTCGCTCTCAAAACCTTCTGCAACGGAGTACGCCATTTTTTCTGTAGAATGCCACATGGTATCGAAGATAATGACAGCACGTTTCTGCCATGCCTGCTCTGCAAATTCACGGTATTTGTCTAAGCACCACTGCACATCTTCTTTGCCGCGGAAGATAAGACCGTGGTCTGGTGCGAGCATGTCGATTTCGATACCCATTTCTGCAATAGCATCAAGTGTTTTGAGTACTAATGGAGAGAATGGAAGAACGATGTTCTGGTAGTATTCTACCATGTCGTGCTCAACAACAGCGCGATCTACTTCGTCTACAAAACGTTCGGTGCTGGAAATATTCTGACCGAAAATGTCGTTGCAGATAAGAAGCTTATCCTGTGGGATGTAGGATACCATGGAATCAGGCCAGTGAAGCATACGAGTTTCGATGAACTGAATGTCACGGGAACCGATATTAATGGTGTCGCCAGTTTTCACTACTTCGATAGGCCACCCTTCGGTATTGTAATGCGCCTGCATGGAGCGTTTACCGAGTGGTGAACAAAATATTTTTTCTGGTTTGCAAAGTTCTACGAGTCTTGGAAGACAACCGGAGTGGTCTGGCTCGAGGTGGTTACAAACGATGTAGTCAACTTTCTCTAACTCAGTAACGTTAGACATACGGCACAACATTGTGTCGAGGAAATTGCTTTTTACTGTGTCAAAAAGAACGGTTTTTTCGTCTTTAATGAGATAGCTGTTGTAAGTGGTGCCCTGTGGAGAAAGAGAATAACCGTGGAAGTCACGGCTTGTGTAATCAACAGCACCGACCCAAAATACGTCTTTTTTAATTTCAACAGGATGCATCATATTTTCCTTATTACTCGCCCTTGCTCACGCGAAAGGGTCTTAGAGAGAAATTTGTAGCTGTTCAAACAATCGACATCGTGTTTTTTACTTTCAAGAGCATAGCGCAACACTCTGAAATACGTGTGTTTCAGTACCAAAAACACAACGGACACGTGAAAAAAATTCGCCACGGTTACGTAAAGCACCACGGCAATACAGCCAAGCACAGCGATAGCATGTACATCTGCATCCTGTACAGAGTATGCTATACGCCAATTTACAAAAAAAAGCCCCCCTCCAGCAGAGGGGGGCTTACATTATTTAAGCTGGTTCGAATTCGCTCTTAGGAGCCCCGCAGACCGGACAGAGCCAATCTTCTGGGATATCTTCGAACTTTGTGCCAGGCGCTACACCATTGCTTGGGTCGCCATCGGCTGGATCATACTCATAACCGCAAATCACGCATACGTACTTTTCCATTGTTCTCTTCCCTTTTTATTATGCTTCTGCTTTCCAGTGGCCGTGGAGGTTACAGTACTCACGTGCTGTAACGTTTTCTGCTTCAATACAGAACTCAGCCTCTGGTGCATCGCCAGGGTTAAGGAATTTGGTGTAACTTACGCCGTCTGCAACGAGTTCGATCCACTGAATCCAATGCTTATCAACCATAGGGTGGGCAACTTCACCGACTTTAACGAGGTAGCCATTCGCAGTTTTTTCAATAACTGGAATGTGTTTTTCGCGTGCTGCGTCAACAGTGCCTTCAACCTGAAGAACCATGTCTTCGCCACAGCAAACCAAAGACGGGCCGCCACCTATAAGAATTTCAGCCATGTTTCCGCAGTGCTCACATTTGTAAACTTCGAGACGATTTGGCATCGGGAGCCTCCTGATCGACATTGTATTATTTTATTCGGGTAAAATCATTTTCCAGTAATTGGAAATTTTATTGCTGCGTCACTATACACGTAAAGTAGTATCAGTTCAACGCGTTAAGCAGGCATTTACTTGTTCCTGCCCGCCGTTGAAAAAAGATATACGCAGTTGAAAAAGAATAATCAAGCTATTAATAACTATTCTTAATAAGAGATTTTCTTCTTATTCTTTAACACATTGATTTTAAATAACTCTAACACGGCTAACTTTCTATCATAAGCATAAAAAAAGACAGAGAGTTATACACTCCCTGCCTTTTTTGCACCAAAAATATCATCAGCAGCAACAGTCTATTGCGCTGCATTCCGGTATGTGCAGATACACATCACCGTAAGCAGTTACGCTGCTATCTTACTTCTTTCTACGCAGCTGATACTTACGAACAGCGTTGTTATGTTCTTTCAAAGTCTTACTGAATTTATGAGACCCATCACCCTTTGACACAAAGAAAAGGTATTTGTGTTGTTCTGGATTCAGAGCAGCCTTAATAGCTTCTAGGCCGGGGGAACAAATTGGCCCCGGAGGTAAGCCTCTGTGCTGATAGGTGTTGTATTTATTCTTTTTATTGCGAATGTCAGTGCGACGAATATCACCGTCAAAACTCTTTCCCAATCCATAGATAATGGTCGGGTCAGCCTGCATACGCATTCCCATCTCCAGGCGATTTTCATATACGCCTGAGACACGTTCACGCTCTTCAGGAACTCCGGTTTCCTTTTCCACAAGCGAGGCCAAGATGATAATTTTTTTCAAAACTTCAGGGCTTGGCCTGCTGTCTCCCCATAGAGGAGCAGTCTTCTGCCAGAACATATGAACCAGCATTGATGCCACGTCTTCCGCAGAGGCTTCATTCATTTCTCGAGGCTTACTCAACTTGTATGTCTCAGGAAACAGAAAACCTTCCGCATCTGGGAAAGGAATATTGTGTTTCTTCAAAAATTCCGGATCATGAATGACTCTGGAGAAATCTTCTACTTTGGCAAACCCTTGTTGCTCAATTTTTTTAGCAATAACCCACCAAGGCAGTCCTTCCTGAAAAGTCAGTGTATAAAGGATGCCCTTGCCAGTTACGAGTTCTTTAAGCAGGCGTTCAGGAGTCCAGCCGGTATTAAGAAGATATTCACCGGCTTTTAAATTTTGCTGTTGTTTACGGAGTCGGACGAGCAGTCGAAATGCATACGGATGCGTAAGAGCGCCTTGGCGCGCCATATCATCAATAATTTGATTGAACGACGCTCCAGCCGGAACTACCAGAGGAATTTGACGCAACTCTTTTTGCATAGGAGATCTGGTATACGTTTCAAACGTAAACCAGACACCAGCTGCAACGAGTACTGTAAGCACTAATAAAGCGCTTATTATTTTTGAAAATGTGCCCATATCAATCTGCTAATCGTAAAGTTGTCTGTGCTCTTCGTTCAAATGCAGGAACGACTCTAGAATACGCACTGCTGCCTGCTGGTCAACTACCTTATCAATCTCGTGGCCCTTCAAACCAGCGTCTCGCAGCTCTAGTTCTGCTTCAAAAGAACTGAGGGCTTCTGTAATGACAAAGATTGGTAGATCACAGCGACGACGCAATCGTGCAAGAAAATTGCGCACCTGACGGGACATAAGCGTTTCTTCACCAGACAGTGACATGGGCAGGCCAACAACAATGGCAACTGGCTCTTCCTTTTCGATGAACGCTAAAAGCTCCGTGAAAAACTTATCACGGGTTTTCATCATCAGCGTCATACGCGGAAATGCCATGTTGCCGCCAGTATCACTGGCTGCAAGCCCTGTCCGCTTTGTTCCGTAGTCTATAGCAATATATTTCATGTAGTTTTTCTTTTGCCTTTGGCAAACAAAGCTCCCCTTCCGAATATAAGTAAGTTCAGAAGGGGAGCCAATGCTATTAAAGACTATTTGTATCTACGATTCGCTTCGAATCTTTCTGACTAGACTCAGTTGCGAGGCGTTTCATGTGTTTTTTCCAGTCAGCGCCGTATAGCGCTTCTGCAATGTATTCTACCGTATGCAGCACAGGGCGTTTTTCCTGTAAATTCAGGAAAATTCGCGAAATACCAACTTTACATGAAGGACACCCTACAAGAACAGGTGCATCTTCCTTCATGGTCGGCAACACGTGTGTTAACCCTGCTTCTTTCTTGGCGCGCAACTTGTTGTAAATATCCGGACTGGTAAGAGCACCCATGCCGGATTCACCACAACAACCAGGGTTCAATGTAATTTCTGCACCACATAATTCACTCAAAGCCTTAACGTATATGCCAGCGGCTTTGGTTTTATGCACACCTGTCCATTCTGCGTGGCAGGATGGATGGTATAATACAGATTTACCCTTTGCTGCATCTTTCAACGCATCTTTACCCATACGTTCGATAAGGAACTGTACGGCATCTTTATGCTCAAGCTTAATGTTTAAAGCCTCGGCAAGTTCGTATGACTCAAGCCCTTCACGGCAGGAACCACACGCAGTGATGGAATGCGTAATATTAAGTCCCGCACGTACTGCATCGGCAAGAAACGCTTTCATTTCTTCAATGTTAGTAGCACGGTTTTTTCTGTATTCTTCATCTTTACCGGCTGCCAGCAGCGGGTACCCGCAGCACATATGACGTGGTGGCATAATCACAGCCACACCGGATTTAAGCATCAGCATGAGTGATGCCAGACCGATGTTTCTGTAGAACAGGGAACCGCCACAACCCGGGAAGTAAAAGACTGCTTCCAGCGCTTTGCCTTCCGGTGCGTTCTCAGGAACAAAAATTGAGCCTTTGTCCAAACGCAAAGCTTCATTCAAGCCACGGTAACCAACTTCCGGTCCAAAACCGGAGAACAGCGGGCTGTTAATGCCTGAGCGCCATGAACTTGGAACCAGACGCAGCATTTTATTCTGCACACGCTGTCCCATTGAAGCCATTTTAGCGGCACGCGGCACACGGTTAGCAACATCGGACACAAGGTAATCAAGCACCTTGGATTTGATAGGATGTCCGCCTGCGCCTTCATCTTGAACGAACGCGCGTAATTCCAACGCAACCTTCGAAGAATCAATTTTTACAGGACACACAGACGTACACTTACCACAGCCTGTGCAATGCTCCATGAGCTTACGGAGTTGTGCCATAAGGTTGTCGTCCGGCTTACCCTTGTTCACCTGAGAATAGTAAACTGCTTCAAGCAGCGCACCAAGGCTCAAGTTCTTGTTTCGCGGATGATACAGTAAGTCACCCTGCGGGTAGAACATCGGACAAACCTGCTTACACTTACCACAGCGGGTACAAACCTGAATGTTGGTGAGCAAGCTGATAAGGCGTTCTTTTTCCGGCAGACCCGAGGCCTGAATATCGCGGATAAGACGGTTAAACGAGAACGTAAACGGCTGAACCGGAGTATCTCGCTGTGTCAGCTTTGCAGGGTTCATAATAGAAAGCGGATCGACTCTGCGCTTAAACAGAGTGAGCTCTTCCATTTTTTTAACTGAAAGGAATTTAATTTTGGTAATGCCGATGCCGTGCTCGCCGGTAACCTCACCATTCATTTCCTGAGCTTTCGCCATAACTTCTTCTGCCACTTCTTCTGCGTGATGCAGCATGACAGGGTTATTCGAATCAACAGGAATGTTCACATGGCAGTTGCCGTCACCAGCATGCATGTGGTTTGCGACGATGATGCGGGTAGCGAGCATGTCTTCAACAATTTTACCGAGCTTGCGACGCTGGTTCGGATAGCGATCCTGCGCGTGCTCAAAGTATGCAAGCGCCTGATCAAGAGTTTCCTGATCGGAAAGCTCTGCAATCGGCACATCGCCTTTGGCAACTTTAGATGCAAAGGTAAACGCGCGGTTCAGGTCTTTATCTTCAAGCGGCATACCGCTCAGACGCCCACTTTCACCAAGTGCAGTACGGAATGCTCTACCCGTACAACGCTGGTTCAAATGCTCGATAAAGTCGGAAAACTCAGGGATAACATCGATTGGAATAACGATGTCTTCGTTAATTTTAAAGCCGGAGGTACGACGCGCAATAGCGGATAACTTATGTCTGTCTTCCCAGAAAACTTCTGCCTCTGCTGCATCTTTCGCAACAAAAACATCCACGCCTTCGTATGGGGTACAAATATTCACGATATCGTTCACGCTGGCATCCAGTGCGGACGTATCATTTGAGTTCAGCTCAACAATAAGAACTGAAATCGGGCGCTCGTCATACTTATCTGATTTTGTCTGGTATTCAATTGCTTCAACATATTTGACACCAAACTCTTCCAGTGCTGAAATTTTAACAAGGTCGCCCTGCTCGCGAATAGTATCACGCAGTCCGACAATGTCTTTAATCACAAGCATTGCGTTACGCATGGAGCGTCCAAAGAACTCCAGCACAAGCACACGGTCATATTTCTGCTTAGGGTAGCAAATGAAGGTTGCCTCAGTGATGATGCCATCAGTGCCTTCTTTTTGCACACCCGGCAGACCGCCGAGAAACTTGTTGGTAACGTCTTTACCAAGACCTGGTTTGCGGATTTGATCACCGCGCAAGGAAATAACAGTACGGACACCGCCGGACACGTCTTTAACTTCAAACACGGCAGTTTCATCTTCCATAATCTTATGACGAGGATGATTAACGCGTTCTACATTGATGACTTCGCCAGTAGCGGTAACCATTGTGTAGTGAAGGATGTTGTCGAGGGTTGTTCCGTATTCAAAGGCGAAAGGACCGCCGGAGTTTTCCGACACGTTCCCGCCGATGGTGGAAGCAGTCTTGGATGCTGGGTCAACAGTAAAGAGCATCCCACCGGTATCTGCGGCTTTAATGGCGTCAAACGTGATAACGCCAGCCTCAGCGGTGAGAGTCATTTCTTTTTTGTCGATGGATTTGATAGCGCTCAGTTTCTGCAAACTCATCACGACAGTGCGTTTGCGTGCCGGAATAGCACCACCGGTACAACCGGAAGCACCGCCACGCGGGATGAGTGCAAATTTCATTTCGTTCGCAAGGCGAACAATGGCGCTTACTTGCTCTGTTGCAGAAGGCGCAACAACAAGCAATGGAAGTTCCATACGCAAGTCAGTTGCGTCTGTGGAACATTCCACTAACGATGCAGGGCGCAGATCAATATTGTTTTTTGGAATGATCTGTCCAAGTCGGCGCACCAACTCACTCCGGAATGCCATATCTGCCTCATAGGCACTCCAGAACATGGTGACACCTTCGCTCAGTGTGTTGGCGTAATGATGTGCCAGAGCAGGTTCCGCTCTATCAAAACGCTTAGTTACACTTGTACGAACGGTATCCGCATCGATAAACGGATTGTAGCGGACGAGGAATAGTTCTTCGGCAAGCGCAATGGCGAGCTCCCGAACCGATTCCGGCCAATCTTCAAATTCATCAAGATCAATCCGCAACACCCTATGGACAAGAAACTCGGAACCTATAGAAATATGTGGGCCTTTGTGCGGCATGACCAATTCTCCCAGTATTTAAGAACGAAGCCCAGAAGTCTACTTTTTGTTCTCTAAGAATGCAAGAAGAGCATTGCCGCACAATCTTCGGGTAGAACTTTCACCCTTAAATCGTTACTCGCCCATTTTTTCGATATCTTCTTCGGCAGGCTTTGCGCACTTTATAGCCCGGCTTCGCGTAGGGGATACAAGGCGTTTAAACACGAACATTTCAACATCCTTACCAACCAGATTTTCAATAGGAATCTCCGCACGGGCTAGCGCCTTATGGCCTCCGGCAGAACCTACATCGTTAAACTGGCAATAAGCAAAATGCCCTAAATCGCGGTTAACACCATCACCACGGAAGATAATGACAGCCTTGTCCTGATACACACCGCACACAGCAACCCAACGCATTTCGTGCACACGCATGAAGAAATCTGCAATCACAACAAGTGCGTCAGGATTATCTACCATGCCCACGAACGCGTACCGGCCGGAACCTACCTTATGTATCCCTGTGATTGCACGGGAGAAATACTCCAGCCAATCAGAGTGCATTTCACTTCGCGCAATACGGGAAAGCAGCGGGTGGTTTGCAAATTTGCTCAAGACTTTAAACGCGCGGATATCAACCTCGTTGAAACTGCGCTCAAAATCGTTTGTATCAGTCTTGATACCGTACATAAGTGCTGTTGCCAGCATTTTACCCGGACGGATGGTCATCTGATACAAATATTCTGTCAGAATGGTGCTATTGGAACCATAATTCGGAAGAATTTCTTTAAACTCTGCTTCCACTGGAAAATCATCATTCAGCGGGTGATGGTCGATGACGATTGAATAATCCAATTCAGCGAACAATGGATGGTGATGCGGCTGAGAATCTACAATCGCAAACCTGTCATATTGGGCGGAAACCTGAGGCGTTAATTTCACCATAGGAATGCGGAGTAAACGAGCCATGGCAAGGTTATCCGGACGCGTAATTTCGTTTACACGGGCAATGTCTACATCTGCAACTCTGTGGCTCATAATGCGTTTGAGCGCGAGAGCAGAGCCCATCGCATCAGGGTCGGCATTAATAGTAATCAGCCAACGTTCATTGCGAGAGAACATTCCCAGCAGTTTATCAATCTGTGGTTTTACATTACGAAAATACGACATGTTACGCCTTTTTTACATAGAGCGGGATACCCGCGATCATGAGACAGACTTCATCACTTACAGCTGCAACAGCCTGATTAAGTGCACCTAATCTGCGAATGAATTGTCGAACCTGAGAACTTGCCGCAATGGGCCCCAGTCCTGCCTCACATGAAACTATTGTAACCTGAGTCTCGTCAGGAACCAATGAGAGGCTGTGCAAAAAAGCATCTTGTGCCTGCTGCCATTGGTCACCACATGCAAAGACCCAAAAATCAAGACTGTCGATTAGAATAGACTCATAATTCAGTATGGACTTTTCTAACAGTTGGGGCAATTCAATTCCCGTTTCCTTTACTGGAATTTCCGGAACTCTGGCTAGTCTGTGATCCAAAATTTGTTGCCCGAACGAAAAGTCCTGCGACTGCCCCGTTGCAAGCAAAACTGAAGAACCCGTTCCTTCGTACAACCGCTGCAAGCCAAAGTCTGACTTGCCGGACTTGTCTCCCCCAAGAATAAGTCGGATCATTCTATTGTCCTTCCATCAAAAGCAATTCCTCAACAACCGGAATAGTTGTTTCAATATGCTTCCAGTTAAACAGCTCGTAAACCAGTGTGCAATCTTCTCCGCAAGCCTGAAGCACCTTACGTGCTACCCCTCTTCCGGCTTCATCCAAATGCACTAAACTGACATGCTTACTTCGCCCCTTAGCCGTTCCAATATCCGCAGGTGCATTTATGTGAACCATGCGAAGTCGATCAAAAATATCAGTACGATCAAGAAGTGCATCATGCCCGTATGCAATGATATGCCCTATGTCAATGCACACACCCAACCCCAAATCTTCTATCACTGGAGCAAGGTCAATCAAATCTGCGCCTTCAATATTCTCAATTAGTAAATCATTACAGTCAAATCCATGACTACACCACGCGCGAGTAACCACTGTTAACAACTGCTGAGTCGCTTCCACAGAAAATGCATTTTTTCCCGTAGTCACTGGAGGATGCAACACTGCCTGACGGACTCCAAGAAAACGAACCTTGTCCATCAAACCCAACACAATCCGAGCCGCTTCGTCAGCATCATCCCAAGGCAAATCCAGTGGCAAATGCACGTGGTACGTCAAATCAAGCTCCGCCAGTTCGCGCGGCAAATCTGATTCGTCATACGCAAGGCAGGATTCTGATTCAAAAAAGAGCAGCGCAACCTCGTCGACTTTGCCTTCAAGGAAGACACAGTTTTCATACACGCTACCTGCCATCACCCACGACGGTGCAGCTGTTTTCATCATACGCGCCTCCGGCGTAGTTGCCTCCGGCGGGCAAGGGCGCTGCCCCCACAAGGGACTGGCATCCGTAGCACTCGTTCCTCGTGAACGGCTACTGGCGCAAGCACCCGCAAGGGGGGAATCCCCCTTGACCCCGTTTAGGCGAGTTTTCTTATCTATAAAATTTAGTTTTCGGCTTGAGAATAGTATCTACCGTTGATGATCATCCGACAAGTATGACTAAAAACTTGGTTTGGAGCTTGAAAATTAATTCTGACACAACACACTCTAGATCTCTCACGAATACGACCTCTATTCCTTCCGCAAACGATTCGTTATCCCTTAACTTGGAAATACGTCCCATCGTTTACGGGCAATAACTACCCAGCACGTCACGCCGGTCAAGGGGGGCTCCCCCTTGCGGGGTGGAGGGGCAGCGCCCTTTCCCGTCGGAGACACAAAAAACTCTAGCGCCGCAGGCAACAAACCCAACACAAAAGCGCCGCAGGCAAAAGGCACACAAACTCAAAATTAAAATTAAAAATTAAAAAGCGCCTTACAACAAGGTAAGCTGAGTTTCTTTGTGTTTCTTTTTGGCTTTCAGCGCGGAATGCATAAGCCGATCCTCCGGTAAATCTGCAAGGAATCGCGACGGCGCGAGATGTACAGTACGCCCGTAAATCATACGTGTTGTTGAATGACTCAGGAACAGGAGTTGCTCTGCGCGCGTTATTGCCACGTAAAGCAGTCGTCGTTCTTCGTCGACATCAAAATGATCAGGCGCACCGCTGGTTGTGCCTGTGAGGGTGCTCATGCCTGAATACGGCACGATGCCATCCTCAAGCGCTGGCAGGAACACGGCTTTGAACTCCAGTCCTTTTGATGCGTGCATGGACATTATCTGCACTTTCTCGCTTTTCTGACGCACAAGATCGAGTTCTGTCTGTAGGTTGATCCAGTTGAGCAACCCTGCCCAGCCTTTGTGCTCCTTGTAGTTGTGTACAAGCTGTTTAAAGGCTGTAGATTTCCAGAACAGGCGATCGAATGGAAGAATGTCTTCCATGTACACAGCAATGCCTTGAGGCCCTTTTGCAAGCACTTTGTCAGGGCATGTTATCTGCTCTTCGCCTTCTTTGCTGGAAATACCGACAAAACGACCTGCTGCCGCGAGAATGATCTCTACACGAGGGTCTACCCAGAATGCTTCCTGTTCGGGTACGGAGCATGGGATACCAAGCCTGTTGAGTGTCTGGCTGATTACAGGAATGAGAGCTTTGAATCGAACGAGAACAGCTATATCTCCTGGAGACAGTTCGCCACCAAGAAGCCGCTCTTGCCTGTTATCTTGCAAAGAATGACTTGTTTGACCTAGGAGTCCACGGACTTGTTCTGCAATCCATGAAGCCTCTGCCTCGGAAGTCGGCGCTTCAAACATGCGCACTTCTGCTTCCACGGTTTTTTTGGCTTCGATAGCTTGTGCCTCACGAGCGGGCTCCATGAGCGCGCTTGCGTAGTCTACAATCTGTTGCGAGGAACGATAATTTTCAGAAAGTTGAATAGTATTCAGCGACGGAAGCTCTTGAGCTAAAAACTCTTTAACGCCACCGTGCGCCCCTCTGAATCCATAAATAGATTGATCCGGATCACCGATGCCGAAAAACCCCTGACCATTCTGATCATCCTGCGACACAAGCTCCCGTACGACTGCTAATTGCAGCGGGGATAAATCTTGAATTTCGTCAACGAGTACATGTGTCCATGGACGCACAAAAACGTTGTTACGTAAGGATTCAAGCCAGAATTCAAGAAGATCTGTATAGTCTGAAAGATTCCAAGAATTTTTAAGCCCGCAATAATTATCGTATGCAGGCTGCTGTTCAGCTGGGCATGGATCCATGCGTTCACGGCAAAGTGAGATGACTTCCCACGCCTTTTTGCACTGCTGCTTGCTTGCTTCAGCATTGGCTTCTGCAAATACCCGCTTGGAACTTTCCTCGGAAAGCAACGTAGGGGCATCTGAATATGAATTTTGCCAATACTCGAACGCAAGACCATGCAGAGTATCTGCACGCGGTATGGATAATTTGTTCTGAACGGAATCAGCAAGGCGCGTTGTAAGCTCTTGCGCGGCACGACGGGTAAAAGTTAACGCAAGCACTTGGCGCGCTTTGACTCCGGAGCCGAGCAAATGCTCAATGCGACCAATAAGGGTACGAGTCTTCCCCGTTCCCGGCCCCGCCATAACGAGCACAGGATCGGGTGCTGAAAAAATCGCCTTTTGCTGTGCATCATTGTACTCGATGCGCTCCGGCTCATCCTGACGTTGTTGAACGGCTGCTTCAAAAATCGGGGTAATAGAAGCTTTTTCTTCCGGTGTCAGCCCGCTCACTTTTTCCGGTACATCAATAAGCGATTTTCCGTGCTTAAACTCGTTACGCTCCTTTTGAGAGAACACACGAACCACACCGTATTCGCCATCAAACCCCGGCTGGCGCAGAACTTCACCTTTGCGCATTCTTCCGACAGCTTCAGCAAGAATAGGGTGCACCTTCTTAATGTCCTCTTCAGGAACATCACGAAGAATATTCATTTCTGAACCAAGCTTCTGGATCGCTTCAGCATACAAGGTCATAACTTTTTTTGTCTTAGGCCCTACGCCCAGCACTTCACCCATCATTTCCGGCAATGGAATTAACGAACTGAAATCACCAGCCTTGGATGGCTGTTTCGGCGTGTCTCTGTCTGCAAGAGAAAGTATCCTGTGCAAAACGCCCACGGTTAACGGCTTGCCGCATACAGGGCAGATTCCGTCACGGGTCAACGTTTCGCGTGGCTCCATGACAACATTGCATTTGCGATGACCATCTAAGTGGTATTTTCCCTCTTCCGGAAAAAATTCCATGGTGCCAAGAAACTTGTGCCCAAGTCCTTCGCCGCGCAAGCTGCGGTACATACCCTCAAAAGATATGTCGCCTGCAAACAGGTTACATTCTCGGGCGAGTTTGTCACCGGAATGAGCATCAGAGTTCGACACAAGAGCAAACCTATCAAGTGCACTCCACAGCCAGTTCATTTCAGGGTCAGAAGAAAGGCCTGTTTCGAGTGCAAAAATTTCTGAGGCGTAATCGCCGTAACACTCTTCTACTGTGTCGAAGCCAGATTTTGAGCCGAAAAGGGAGAACCACGGCGTCCAGATGTGAGCAGGAATAAGGAAGGCTAACGGATGGGTTTCGAGCACGAGGTCGAGAATGTCGCGTGAATCCATACCAAGGATAGGGCGGCCATCGGAAGTAATATTGCCGATTTCGCCAAGGCGTTTGCTAAATTTTCGAGCAGCTTCAAACGTAGGCATATACACAAGGTTATGGACTTTACGAACCTTGCCGCCACGCTTGTAGATTGAACTAATTTCTCCCTGCAACGTGAACAGAGCACGACCGTTCATAGAGGTTTCTTCAAAACGAGGAATCTCTTTGCCAAGGTCTGTCGTGTCTTTCAGCCGAAACAGTCCGCTCTGGCTGTCTTCAACAAGTTGATCTTCTAACTCGTCCAGCCATTCAGGATGTGTGCAATCACCAGTTCCAAGGACATCTAGCCCCTTCACTTCCGCCCATGCTGCCAAATGGCGCGGCGTAAGCTTTTTACTGGTTGCGCGAGAGAATCGGGAATGAATATGCAAATCGGCGCGAAACTGTTTCATGGAGCAACTATCCTAGCTTTAAGCCGTTGACTGCGAACCGCAGACAGGAAAATGAACCCTTCCGTTCCATACCTGTACCAGAGGAATACTCCCTAGACAATTGCGCAACCTACTCGTTTTTCAATGACTCTAACTCTTCATTTTATGCCTGTATTTAGATAGCGAAGCATTTGCCTCCGGCGGCCAGAGAACCCTTTTGTAAAAGGGCTTCTCTGGACTCTCCTAAAACTTTTATTAGCGAGGTTAGCCTGTTTTTTACTCAACCTCGCGGCTTATATACTACTACCTTTCAATTAATAAAAAAGGGCTGTCCTTCGTATGAAGGACAGCCCTTTTGCTATTTAAATCAGTGGAATAAAGCCGCGTGAAAAATATATCTACGGGCGTTCTTCGCATAATAAAAGTTTTTGGAACGGCCTTTGACCGTTAACGAATCTTTGAGTTTTACGGACGAAGAGAGTGAAACGGTCTGGGGGAGAACCTTGTTTCAACAAGGTTTCCCCCAGCCGTCGGAGACAATATTAAAAGGCGTCGCAGACCAGCCAGAGGCTCGTCGAAGACAAAAGCCTTAAATTACAGTTTGCCTAAGAAATCTTTAAGACGCGGATGCTTAGGATTAGAGAAGAACTCGTCTGGAGCTTCTTCTTCCTGAATCACACCATCGGCGATAAAGATTACGCGATCGGCAACTTCACGAGCGAAGCCCATTTCGTGGGTTACTACCACCATGGTCATGCCTTCGTCGGCGAGTTTTTTCATTACGTCGAGAACTTCACCAACGAGCTCTGGGTCGAGTGCGGAGGTTGGTTCATCGAAGAGAATAACTTTCGGGCTCATCGCCAGAGAGCGTGCGATTGCCACGCGCTGTTTCTGACCACCGGAAAGCTGATCCGGGTAGGCTGTTGCTTTATCCGGAAGACCTACTTTATCGAGCAGGCTCAGTGCAATTTTATCCGCTTCTGCTTTGTCCATTTTACGAACTTTAATAAGTCCGATGGTAATGTTCTGCAGAACAGACAGGTGCGGGAACAGGTTAAACTGCTGGAACACCATACCTGCTTCGGAGCGGACGTAGTTAATATCAGTTTCTTTTGCATAGAGGTCAAAGCCGTCTACAACGATAGAACCTGAGGTAATTTCTTCGAGACGGTTGATGCAGCGCAGAACTGTTGATTTACCGGAACCGGAAGGTCCGAGAATTACAACAACTTCGCCCTGTTTCACGCTAAGGTCTACGCCTTTAATAACTTCTATATCACCGTAACTTTTATATAAGTTACGGATTTCAATCATGCTTGATGTATCACTCATAGAATGCTCCTAGCGGCTACCGCGTGCCATCAATTTTTTTTCATACCAGCGTAGGGCTTTCGCAATGGAAAGGGTCATACACAGGTAAACGATCGCTACAGTCAGGTACACTTCAAAAGAACGGAAGTTAACCGCAACAATCTCCTGACCGGAACGGGTAAGCTCTGCTACACCGATAACTGTAAGGAGTGAGGTATCTTTAAGCGAAATGATGAACTGGTTACCCAGTGGTGGAATCATACGACGGAATGCCTGAGGCCAAATGATAGAAAGCATGGTCTGGTTATGGGTAAGCCCGATAGAGCGACCTGCTTCAAACTGCCCTGCATCAATAGACTGCACTGCGCCACGTACGATTTCAGCGATATATGCACCGGAGTTAACAGCAATGGTGATAACACCTGCTGTAATAGGATTAATACGAACTCCGGAAATGAGTGGTACACCAAAATACAGAAACAGAGCCTGTACAATCATCGGGGTACCACGAATAATTTCTATATAAATGCTCGAAAGGGAGCGAGTGAATCTATTCTGAGAAAGACGACCTAAGCCTGAAACTGTGCCGATGATAAAACCGAACACAAGGCCAAGGAAAGTGATGTAAATAGTCAGTTCAACCCCTTCTGTAAGAAGCGGAAGAGTTTCTAACATCACTGATGGTTTAAACTGAAATGCCATAGAGAGTATCTGCCTTTAGGTACTTTTGCCAAAAAAACTCGGCGAATAAAATATACATAGGGATGGCACAACACCATCCCTATGTTTTAGGTACTATGAAAAAAGTGGGGAGCTGCTATTTAGCAGGTGCGTAGCCGAACCATTTGATGAACAGTTCGTTGTAGGTACCGTCTGCTTTAATTTCTTTAAGCGCTTTGTTAACGCCGGAAACGAGCTTGGAATCTTTAGGGAATGCAATGCCGTAAGCCTGACCCTGATATACAGGACCAACTACTTTAACCATGCCCTGTCCTGCTTTAGCTTCAAAATCTTTAACAACTGGCATATCGAAGATAACTGCGTCGGCACCGCCGGTCATCAGTTCCATGAACATGTTGTCGTTGTTAGGGAAGAGTTTGATGTTCTTCTTAGGTACGTACTGCTGAGCAAGGTCAACAGAAGAAGTAGCAAGCTTGGTAGCAACAATCTTGTCTTTCAGATCTTTGATAGTCTTGATGTCGTTGTTATCAGAACGAACAAGAATAACGAGACCGGAATCATAGTAGCCGTCGGAGAAGTCAACAACTTCTGCACGGGAAGGTTTAATGGTGATGCCTGCAACAGCGGCATCGATAGAACCAGCCTGAAGGCCAGGAATAATACCGTTAAAATCCATTGGCTGGAATTCGTAATCAAGGTCCATACGCTTCGCAACTTCTTTCCACATGTCGATATCAAAACCAACAAATTCGCCATTCTGTTTGAATTCAAAAGGCTTAAAGTTGGTATCATGTGCAACAACCAATTTCTCAGCAAATGCTGCAGAAGATAAAGAAATAACAAGCAAAGCTGTCAATATAGCGATAAGACGTTTCATAAATGAACCCTCCAAAAAATGATTACGATAACTACTGAGTAAAATTCCTACTATTTCGTTTTTCCATTAAACCGAAGTTTAACGAAAATGTGTTCTCAAACCGAGAGAGTATTAGCAGATGGAATAAAAAAAATCAAACGAGCTACTTTTTTTTTGCGTTTTTGTCAATTGTAAATTTAATTTTACAACTGGCAACATTTCGATCCAATAAATCCAAGGTACTAACTCGATCATTGTAAACACATGTATCTGCCCTTTTTTAACAAAAATGTTAGCTAAATGATAGGGATAAAAAAAATCCGACCCCTTATCAAGAGGCCGGATGTCAAAAACTGTACGTAGTTAGCCGTAAATTTACAGTACGTCTTCAGGTGAAACGGAGAACATCTCGAAAGCTTCGCCCACAGCAGGACAAGTTATTTTCCCTTTGTATGTGTTCAGCCCCAGTGCGAGAGCACGGTCTGCACGCAAAGCATCAAGCCCTTTGTTCGCAAGTTGAATAGCATATGGCAATGTCTGGTTGCTAAGAGCAAAGGTAGAAGTACGAGGCACAGCACCCGGCATGTTTGTAACACCGTAGTGAACAACGCCGTGGAGATTAAATACAGGATCTTCATGAGTGGTTGGCTTAATGGTTTCACAGCAACCGCCCTGATCAATAGCAACGTCTACAATGACTGCGCCTTCCTGCATGGTTTCAACCATCTCTTCTGTTACCAGACTTGGAGCTTTTGCACCTGGAATAAGAACAGCACCGACGACAAGGTCAGCTTTTGCAACCCATTCACGAATATTCGGCTCAGTAGATGTAATAGTGCGGATACGGTTGCCGAACACGTCATCAAGGTACTGAAGACGCTGATGGCTGACATCAAGAATGGTTACATCGGCACCAAAGCCAATAGCCATTTTTGCAGCGTTGGTACCAACAATACCACCGCCAACAACGGTAACGCAGCCCGGTGCAACACCAGGGGTTCCGCCAAGTAAGACACCACGTCCACCGTTTGCTTTTTTAAGAAAATTTGCACCTTCCTGTGTTGCCATACGCCCGGCAACTTCGGACATAGGCATCAAGAGCGGCAGGCAGCCATTTGCAAGCTGCACAGTTTCATATGCTACAGCGGTTGTGCCACCCTCAAGAAGGGCAGTTGTCAAATCACGTTCAGCAGCAAGGTGGAGGTATGTGAATAGAAGCAGACCGTCGCGAAGGTACTGGTACTCAGAGGCTACAGGTTCTTTCACCTTAATAACCATTTCTGCGCCCCAAGCCTCTTCTGCGGTAACCATGGTTGCACCGGCAGCAATAAATTCATCGTCAAATAATCCGCTTCCGCGACCTGCGTCTGTTTCCACAAGCACAGTATGACCTTGACGAACAAGTGTTGCTGCGCCGCCCGGAGTAAGAGCTACTCGATTTTCCAGAGTTTTAATCTCTTTAGGTACACCAATAATCATGACTTTCTCCTTGCAACATCCAGAGGCTTTGATCTTGCTACGCAGCGACGTATTACGATGCTAGCCCTGACTGTAAACATTGAAACTGTGGTATAAATTCACGTTTGTAACGTGCGTCATTTGGGTTACCAATTCCTGTACAACTGCCACAGGTTTGCGACAAGAGAAAAACAACTTTTATTCGTAAAACACCCTAAATTTACTGACCTTTGCGAAAACACATACATGTATTGCAAAAACGCAACATGAATATTCTTTTCATGTTATTTTAAAGTGTTATTGAGTGCACAAACAACTCAGAGTATCGATGGTTTCGAGCTTCATGAAAATCCACAAAAGTGCTTAAACGATCAACCATGTTGCAACCTTGCGACAGTTGAACATATTAAATAAAATATTTATTTTTGTTGATCAAATTGGCAGTTTTTTCTTTAAAAGTGCATGATAACACCATTTAACACCCTAATTACATACTGTTTTTTACTATCTGAAACAAATGACGTATATAAATAGGACATAGGGCGCACGCCAAAGCAATATTGTAACAGACCATAACAACCTGTTATGTAATACACAGTGCGGATGCCCCGACACATACGGGGAGTTTTCCCATTATTTATCCTGAGGGAATACCATGACCTTTTTGATCATTCTTATTCTTTTTTTCATCATCGGCACTTGGGGGCTTGAAACGTGGGCGAGCAAGCTGAACCTACAGTCTCTGGAGCAACCTATTCCCGCTGCATTTGAACATGCAGTGAACACACAGAAATATGAAAAATCTCAAGCGTACACTCGCCGAAACGAGAAACTTTCGTTTATCTCCGGTTTTGTTAACGTCGTCGCCGTAGTGCTCTGCATGATGCTGGGCATTTTCAATATCTTTAATGAATGGGCAACAGCCCTTGCTACTGGACAAATTGTGCAGGGATTAGCATTTCTGGGCATTGTCTCTGTCGCCTCCATGTTTCTTTCACTTCCGTTTTCCATCTACAAAACATTTGTGATTGAAGAAGAATACGGATTCAACCGCACCACGCCAAAGCTCTTCATTGCAGACCGTTTTAAAGGCATTCTGCTGGCCGTTGTTCTCGGTGCACCACTTGCTGCGGGTATTATCTGGTTTTTCCAGACATTTTCCACATTCGGCTGGCTCATCGCTTGGGGATTCTCCACAGCATTCATGTTTGCGGTGCAGTACGTTGCGCCAATCTGGATTATGCCGCTGTTTAATAAATTTACTCCGCTGGAAGACGGAGATTTGCGACAGGCAATTGAAGATTTTGCACAAAAAAACGGATTTAATATTTCCGGCATCTATATAATAGATGGTTCCAAGCGCTCCAACAAAGCAAACGCCTTCTTCACAGGGTTCGGCAAGCAGAAACGTATTGCGCTGTTCGATACGCTTGTAAAATCCATGAGCACGGAAGAAATCGTCGGAGTTCTTGCCCACGAGATCGGCCATTGCAAGCTGAACCACATTAAACGTATGTTTCTTACCAGTATTGTGACAACAGGAATTACATTCTTCTGCCTGTCTTTGGTGCTTGGGTACGAGCCTCTGTATGCAGCATTTCACGTTGAGCACATGACGATTGCGGTCGGAATGGTACTTTTCAACTTCCTCTACACACCGCTTTCTCTTCTTATGACGATTTTTGCTTCGCATCAGTCCCGTAAGTATGAATTTGAAGCTGATGCGTTTGCAGCCAGAACAACCGGAAATCCTTCTGCACTGTCGGGTGCGCTCATTAAACTTTCTGTTAACAGCCTTTCAAACCTGACACCGCACCCTGCATACGTATTCCTGCACTACTCGCACCCGCCTGTTGTTGCACGACTTGACGCACTGGAAAAAGTGGCAACATAATTCTCTACCAAGGCATAAAAAACACCCGAAAGAAGACTCCGGTCATACAAATTCTTCAGTAACACCGCTGATAGCTTTCACTCTTTCATATAATACTCGCAAAATAGCGGCACGGTTTAATTAACCGTGCCGCTATTTTTTATTTCTGCACAATTTCTACACAATTCATGTTGTAAGAATCGTGTTTTATTTTGAACAATTAAAAGAACGTATTGTCTTTCTCTGCACTATTTTCCAAATATTTTTTTATGCATTACTCATCGCCGCAAAAAGCAAAGCACGCATTCATTTTTCATAATCCCACCTTCACGGAACTCCACCGATGCTTTTCATAGTGACAGCGCTAAACATACAGCAGCACGTACTACAAACGCTTTCCGCGTAATTATCTAAAAATAAAACTTATTTTTTACTTTTTTTGTAATTTTGCATTGACCTTCCCCCTAGGGGCATAGGTTAGGTTCACGTAAATTTGATTAAATTCGTAATCACAAGTCCCCGAAATCAAGTCTACTTACTGACGCCCCGCACTAAGTTGTGAGCATGTGGCAAATTGTCTGCTTCTGCACGCTTCTGAGTCAGTAAATAAGCACTGATATGTTGGCAGGTAAATCAATCACGTTTACGACTGTAACTTGTAATGGAGAAATGTATGAATTTGTTTCGATGTAGTAAAAAGGTAGCTTGTACTTTTGTAGTGCTTGCAACCGCCCTGCTTATGGCTTCCAGCGTTTTCGCAGCCGCTCCTAAATATGTCTTCTATTTCATCGGAGATGGCATGGGACCTGCGCAGCGCCAGTCTGCTCAGTATTTCTACAAGATTGAGACTCAGAACCCGGCTGCTAAACTGGTTATGAACTCTTTCCCTGTTTCTGCTCTGATTACTACCCACTCTGACAACACCATGATTACAGACTCCGCAGCTGGCGGCACCGCTTTAGCTACCGGTTTTAAAACTACCAACGGTGCAGTTTCTAAACTTCCTGACGGTACCAGCGTTAAAACCATTGCAGAAGCAGCACGTGACGCTGGCTACGCAATTGGTATTGCAACTACTACCCGCATCACCCACGCTACTCCTGCAGCTTTTTCTGCTCACAACATGAGCCGTGGTAATGAAAACGAGATTGCTATCGACCAGCTCGGTACCAACTTCGATTACTTTGCAGGTGGCGGTTTCCGTCACTTTGTTGCTAAAGGCAATGCTGAAGGTCTGAAGTCAAAACGTAAAGACAAACGCGATCTCGTCGCTGAATTCAAAGCTAAAGGCTACACTACTTTCATCGGTGACAAAGCACGCGACACCTTCCGTGCATACCAGCCGAAGAAAGGCGACAAAGTGCTCGCACCTCTCGCATACAGCGCTCTGGGCATGGAAATCGATCGTCGCAACAGCTCTAAAAAAGTAAACGCAATGCCTTCACTTTCTGAATTAACAGAAAAAGGTATCGAAGTTCTGGAAGCACAGGACAAACCATTCTTCATGATGGTTGAAGGCGGCCGTATTGACTACGCTGCTCACTGTAACGATGCTTCAGGCACCATCTACGACACTCTTGCTCTCGATGATGCTATTGCCAAGGCTTTTGCTTTCTACAAAAAACATCCTGAAGAAACTCTGATCATTGTTGCTGCTGACCACGAAACTGGTGGTATGGCTATGGGTATCAGCCTTGACTCTAAAGGCTACTTCCTCAAGCTGAACGAACTCATGAAAGTAAAAGTTTCCATCGAAGACACCCTTGCATACATTTACCCTGCAATGGTCAAAGAATTCCCGCAGGCTGCAAAACGCCATCAGGAATACCTCAAATATGTTAGCGAAAACTGCGGCTTAACTGATCTGAACAAACGCGAACTCAAAAAACTTGAGTCTGCAATGGACATCGAAGACCGCAACCAGAAACTCAGCGCAGCAGAGCAGACCACTTACGGTTATGCATACACTCCAACTATGATCGCAGTTGCGCACCTCGTTTCCGAACGCGCACGCATCAGCTGGACATCATACGTCCATACATCCAGCGTAATCGCGTTGTCTGCAATTGGCGTTCAAGCAGAAAACTTCGGTGGTTTCAAAGATAACACCGATATTCCTCGTACCATCGCGAACGCAATCGGTGCGGAGCTTTCTTCCTTCAAACTGGAATCCTCCAAAGCATTGCTTGGTTACACTTCCGGCCCTAACGAAAAATACTCCAAAATCCCTTACGGTCACACTGAGAACGTAGCGGGTAAAAACTAAGCTGAAAAAAACACGTTGAAACAAGTCTGTGAAGTGCGCCTATAGCCGTTAGAGCGCATCGTACGACACCGATTTGTCGTCAATCTATGGAGAGCAGGTTCGCCTGCTCTCCACTTTATATGCTGGAGAGGTGCCATGTCGAAGCTAAAACTAGCGGTAGAAACAATACTCATTTTAGGGATTGCCTTTCTCCTCTTCTTCACCGGTCATAACTGGATGAAAGCAGAGATCTCCGACAACGTGCATGAACTCTCTGGAACAGTTATTTCGGTAGACAACAGCGAAATAATACAAGCTGGAGCCGGTGCTGTAGGGATTCAAACAGCGCTCGTTGTGTTGGGTGAAGGGAAATGGAAGGGTGAGCAAGTTTCGGCAATCAATCATCTGAATGGTCAATTGGATATGGATGAAATATATTCCGCCGGTGACAAAATTTTACTCGCCATCCAGATAGACAACCAGCAAGTCACCTACGCCAAAGCAATCAACAAGTACCGCCAGAACTGGGAACTTGCCCTCTTTGCCCTCTTTGCTGTTGCACTCGTACTGTATTCACAGTTTATCGGTCTCAAGGCGCTATTTTCGTTCGTGGCGTCACTGGGGCTACTCTGGTGCTACTACATACCGAACCTATTAAACGGTGCAGATCCGCTTCCGCTAAGTTTAAGCGTTCTAGTCCTGCTCTCAATGGTCATCATCCTCACAGTTGCAGGAGTAACCCGCCACGGCATTGCAGCCTTTCTCGGCACTGTGAGCGGACTTGGCGTAACACTCGGACTGACACTCTTTTTCGGTGAAAAACTTCATCTCGGCGGCATGACCGCGCCATTCGCACAAACATTACTTATGCAGGGCAACTTCGGTCTTAATCTACAGCATATTTTCTATTCAGCCGTCCTACTCGGTGCATCCGGTGCAGCCATGGATATTGCCATGGACGTCAGTGTTTCCATGAACGAAATCAAGATCAAACGTCCAGATATTGAAATGCGCGACCTCATTCAGTCCGGTTTCAACGTCGGGCGTATGGTCATCGGAACCATGGCAACAACACTGCTACTTGCCTACTCCGGCGGCTACCTGACCATGCTCATGGTGTTTGTTTCGCAAGGAACAAGCTTTACCCGCATAGTAAACATGAAGCTGGTCGCGGCAGAAATTTTTAGAATCCTCATAGGAAGCATCGGGCTGCTCATGGTCGCACCAGTAACGGCGATTATCGCTGGCATACTACTAAGCGTCTATGCAGAAGAAAAACAACTTAGCAAAGGCGACGAGTTGTCTCCGACGGGCAGGCGGGTTTCACCCCCTGCACCCCCACAAGGGGACGCGTCCCCTTGACCCCTATTAGGGTTCTTTTCTCTTTCATTATCTCAAAAATTTTTCTTTCAATAAAAACTTATCCCCACCCTTAACAGAGGTTAAGGGGAGATATCCCCTTACGGGGGGTGTAGGGGGCAGAGCCCGCCTACTCGCCGAAGGCAAAAAAAACACCCACTGCGCGGAATACATAAATAAGAAAAGGCCGGAACTTAGTTCCGGCCTTTTTTGTTTGTAAATCAAAATGACAGATAATCAATCATTCGTAAAAAAATTGAAATATATCATTTTAACGATTAAGCAATGAATTCGGATCATCAACAACGGTTTTTCCGATAGGTGCAAGGCAAATTACTGCAAGCTTGAGATGCTGGAAGCCGAACGGAATGCCAATTATGGTAATAAAGTTGAGCAGTGCGAAAAACAGATGCCCAAGTGCAAGCCAGAGGCCGCCGAAAATGAACCAGATAATGTTACCTATCAGCCCTAAACAGCCAGTTCCAATGTCGTGCTCACCGGTAACATCTACTCTGTTCACAACGTCTTTTCCGAATGGCCACAAGGTAAACATCCCGATCACAAAACAGGAACGCGCCCAGGGAATGCCGACAATGGAAATAATCATGATTAGTCCGGCAATAAACCATCCCAAAGCCATTCCCACTCCTCCAAGAAACAACCAGAGGACGTTCATAATAATTTTTAGCATTGTATTTCTCTATTTTTTATTGATTCCGCCCTATAACAGAGCGACTTGTTTCACAAATTTGTCACTGTCTAATAGTAAAAACTGGAACTTTTTATATTAAATACGAATCAAGATAAAAAGCAAGTTTGTCCAGTTTACTCTATTTTTGGCCTTTGTATTCCAACAATACAAAAAAAAGTGCAGTATGGCGCCACTATTCTGTACATGAATTTAACTTTGTTTTTTGCTGCATATTATTGCAGCGCTAAGGAGTCCGACAATGGATATTCTCGACCTTATTAAAAGCAGAGATCCTAATGAGCGTGAATTTCATCAAGCGGTGACTGAAGTTGTAGATTCTATCAAGCCTGTCCTTGATCGTAACCCACATTACCGCAGCGCGAATATTCTTGAACGTATTGTTGAACCTGAACGCGTTATTATGTTCCGTGTTCCTTGGGTTGACGATGATAGTATCGTTCGGGTTAACCGCGGGTTCCGTATTGAAATGAACAGTGCCATCGGCCCGTACAAGGGCGGTTTACGGTTTCACCCTTCCGTAAACCTCGGCATTCTCAAGTTTCTCGCTTTTGAACAAGTTTTTAAAAACGCACTTACTAGCCTTCCTATGGGCGGCGGTAAAGGTGGTTCCGACTTTGACCCTAAAGGCAAAAGCAACATGGAGATCATGCGTTTTTGCCAGAGCTTTATGACAGAGCTCTCCCGTCATATAGGCCCTAATACCGACGTACCAGCAGGTGATATCGGCGTAGGCGCTCGCGAAATCGGCTTCATGTTTGGCCAGTACAAACGTATCCGTAACGAGTTTACCGGCGTATTAACCGGTAAAGGTCTGGACTGGGGCGGAAGCCTTGTTCGTCCGGAGGCAACAGGCTACGGCGCAGTTTACTTTGCGGCTGAAATGCTTGCTGTTGACGGTCGTACCCTTAAAGACACACGCAGCCTTGTTTCCGGTTCCGGTAACGTTGCGCAGTACTCAATGGAAAAACTCATTGAGCTTGGCAGCATTCCTGTAACTTTCTCTGATTCCTCAGGCTACATTTATGATGAAAAAGGCGTGGATAAAGAAAAACTCGCATTCATCAAAGAACTCAAAAACGTACGTTTCGGCCGCGTAAGCGAATACGCTGAAGAATACCCTGAAGCAGTGTACGTACCTGTTGATCCTACAGCAGACTACAACCCGCTTTGGGACCACAAAGCAGATTGCGCATTCCCTTGTGCTACACAGAACGAAATTAACGCAACAGATGCTGCTAATCTGGTAGCCAACGGCGTTAATGTTGTTTCTGAAGGTGCAAACATGCCAACTATGCCTGAAGGTATTGAGCTCTTTATTGCAGAAAAAATTATGTACGGCCCGGGTAAAGCAGCAAACGCAGGTGGCGTATCTGTTTCCGGTCTTGAAATGTCTCAGAACTCCATGCGCCTTAGCTGGAGCCGTGAAGAAGTGGATGATCGTCTCCGTATGATCATGAAAAACATCCACAAACGTTGTCTGGATACCGCTGAATACTACGGCACCCCTCGTAACTACGTGAACGGTGCAAACATTGCCGGCTTTACCAAAGTTGCAGACGCCATGATCGATCAGGGTGTTGTGTAGCATAATACAGACAATTCCGTGCCATGTGCGCGTGATATATAGATTCATAATGGGCATACATGATTTCATGTATGCCCTTTTTTTGTATCAATCGAAGGCTGTTACACTCGCCAGCTCCTGAGCAGGTTCATTCTTCAACCAAGCGATACGCCCTTTCACTGCTGTCATTCATTGCTCTAAGAGCTTGCAGGTGCTACAGATTAAAGGACGATGCCTCTTTTTCGATGCAGCAGCGCAGTATAACACGGCACTACTCTTTATTCATGTAGCGCCCAAATAGATACCGTGCTGGCACTGCCTGAGGTTCGTTCTTCTCACAGAAAATCCCAAATCACCCACAAACGAGCGGGGCACTATGGCACTTTCTGATTTCTGTCACAGAATTACGGCTGAAAATAAATTTACTGTATATCACGACCTCATGCGCGTGAAAGTTAAGCACATCCTTCTCGTTTCTTCTCCGTACGATGCGTGGGTTATGGAAGAAGACTGCAATCTTTCTGAACGCCTTGCGACCGAATACCGTGGCTTGAACTTAAGCTCGCCACCGCGTCTTACGTGGATTTCCGCGCCGGAAGAAATTCCACCAGCTCTGGAAGCACGTCCGGTAGACATGGTAATTCTTATGTCCGGACTTGCAGAACCGGAGCTTATCAATCTGAAACAACGTATCGATACATTTGTTCCAAACCTGCCAGTTGTTGTACTCACGCACAGAGAAATTAAAGAGAGCGCACGCCTCAAGCGTAAAAATCTGGATCACTGTTTTTTCTGGACAGGTGATGCAGAGCTTTTAATGGCTATCGTCAAACTGACAGAAGACAAACTGAACCTCGAAGCGGACACACAGGAAGCGGGCATCCGTAATATTATTCTTGTGGAAGATTCCCCGAGTTACATTTCATCTTTTCTTCCTATTCTTTACCGGGCACTGGTTCAGCAAGCACAATCCGTCATTCAGGAAGGGCTTAATCAGGAACACAGGCTGCTGGTCATGCGTGCACGACCAAAAATTCTTGTTGCTGAAACATATGAAGAAGCAATGGAGTACTTCCACAAATACGAACAATACGTGCTTGGTGTTATCTCTGACGTCCGTTATCCACGAAATGGGATGGTTGACCCGTCAGCAGGAGTTACGCTGCTGTCTCAGATTAAACAGGAGCGCAAAGATATTCCGCTTCTGCTATCCAGCAGCGAATCAGTTAATAAATGGTTCGCACAGGAAATTCCCTGCGAATTTATAGATAAAAACTCACCTCTTTTGCTGGCAGAACTGCACAGATTCGTCAGTGAGCATCTTGGCTTCGGCGATTTCATATTCCGCAACAATAGTGGAATGGAAATAGATCGTGCCCACACGATGTACCAACTCAAACTCAAACTGGAACAAGTTCCGGATGATGTTTTTCTTACACACTGCTTGAATAACGATTTTTCCCGTTGGTTTTTTGCCCGTACAGAAACAGAACTGGCCTGTGTCATGCGTCCTCTTACAGCGGCGGACTTCGGAAACAGCGTGGAAACAATGCGAACATTCGTCATCGATCAAATTCGCCAGAGACTCCACCAACGACAACGGGGCATTGTTGTAAGTTTTAAAGAAAACGATTTTGATCCACATACAGATTTCTTAAAAATTGGCGAAGGCTCCATCGGCGGCAAGGCTCGCAGTCTTGCGTTTATGTTCCGCCTTATTGAGCAAAGCAGCTGGTTGAACAAGAAATACCCAAACATCGATATTGTTCCCCCAAAGGTCTTAAGCATTGCCACTGAAGGATTTGACAGCTTTTTGCGCCTGAATGATCTTGGATATTTGGCAGATGAAGATTTTAAAGACGAGGAAGTTGTAGAAATCTGCCTCAAAGCCAAGCTTCCCGACTGGTTGCAGGGAAAGCTCAGAATTTTCTTAGAGAAAGTGGAAACACCGCTTGCTGTGCGATCGTCAAGTTTGCTCGAAGATGCTCAGTATCAGGCGTATGCGGGCTTGTACTCAACGGTTATGCTCACAAATACACATCCAGACATTGAGGTTCGTTACGCAGAGCTTTCAACAGCCGTGAAAAAAGTTTATGCATCGACGTTTTTTCAGTCGCCGAAATCTTTTTCACGAAGAGTAAAACTCCGTACTGATGAAGAAAAAATGGGCGTAATTATTCAGGAAGTTATCGGTAGGCGATTTGATGACTATTTCTATCCGGCAATTTCCGGCGTGGCTCAGTCTAAAAACTTCTATCCGTTTGGCAGAATGAAAACAGACGACGGAATCGCGTCTATTGCTATGGGACTTGGTAAAACCGTCATGGACGGCGGGCAGGTGTTCAGATTCTGCCCTAAATGTCCTCATGTTCAACCGCAAGCCGCCAATATGCAGGAGCTGCTCAAGAATTCGCAAAGCACATTCTACAGTCTTTACATGGGAGATCCTGCCCTTGCGCCTAAGGCAAAAGAACAAGAGGGCGCTCTTGTGCAACGCAGAATCTACAACGCAGAGCCTAACGGACCAATTTCGTATCTTTCAAGCAGCTACCTTCCGCAGGAAGGAATTATTCGGGACACAGCCTCTATTCCGGGCAGTTCTAAAGTTCTGCTCTTTGCACAGGTGCTGAATCACGGACTCTTCCCGCTTCCAGAAATGCTGAAGGATCTGCTCGAAATGGCTGAAGAGGCAATGGGCGGACCTGTTGAGCTTGAATTTTGTTTGAATATGGACATGGACGGCACCAATGCAGAGTTTGCCTTGCTGCAACTACGCCCAATGAGTTCACTGTCTGGGCTCTCAACAGTAAATATAACCAAACAAGAACTTGCTGCTGCCTTCTGTTATTCAAAGCATGCGCTGGGTAATGCGGAAAGCAACGATGTATATGACATACTCTTTATTCATCCAGATGATTTTGATGTCGCAAAAACTATGGAAATTAAGCAAGAACTTTTAGAATTCAATAAGCAAATGCTTCGCGAAGAACGTAAGTACATCCTTATTGGTCCCGGTCGTTGGGGCACATCCGACCGCTGGCTGGGTGTACCAGTCACATGGAACGATATTTCCGGCGTATCCGCCATAGTGGAAACCTTTACGGAGAACCTACGTGTTGAGCCGTCTCAGGGCTCACATTTCTTCCATTGCATCACAACACTGGGCATTAACTACGTTATGGTAACCAACTCCAATGAGGAATTTATCCATTGGGAATGGCTGGCAAACATGCCGGTGCACCACAAAGGGCAGTTTATAACGCACATACGGTTTGAGTCTCCAATCACTATTAAAGTGGACGGCAGAACTGCAGAATGCGCAATGCTGAGACCAGCATCACAGGCTCCCGATGTTCCGATCATATAGCAGCGCTCTTCTTTCTAACTGTATTTGTTACTTTTTTGTCCCAATGTTGCAGAAAAGAAACACTGTCGACTTTTAACCATTTCTTGCGACCCTCTTTAGCCCTTGATATTAAAGGACTTCCTTTCAGTGTTTTATTTTTGCAACATAGATGAAAACTAAGCACTTGTTAATGATGCTTTTTTGCAACCTATGTGAGTGTGCACTATTATAACTCATCCTCGGCAAGGCCTTGGTATTGTGCCTTTTATAAAAAATAAGCTCTTTTTGATAAAGTTGGCATCACAGTTGCTATATAAAAAGTAGCTTATCAAAAAGCACATGTGGTATCCTCTAACACTGTGAAATTGTGAGTAACTGCCAACGCTCATTTCACATCCGATGCCAGTTTACCTAAACTTCCTTTTTCTATTTGGCTGCCCGCTGCGATTGCGCTTGAACGGCGGGAATAATGTCAGATAGCCTGAATGTTCCACGAATATTTCCTTGCAGAGGCTCTGTAATCGTCATGATTACAGAGCCTCTCTTGGTTTTATAGGTCATATCATCCACCCTTGTTCAATTTGACGATCAACGTTCTTTTTGAAACAGTGCCACACCCATGATAGATTTTTTCACTCCAGAGCTGGGATACCCTGCTCTATTCCTTCTCAGCTTCCTTGCAGCAACAGTACTTCCTCTCGGTTCCGAGTGGTTGCTTGTCGCCATGATAGCCGGTGCTTTTGATCCAACATCAGCTGTACTTGTTGCAACTGCTGGAAACACGCTCGGCGCATGTACCACCTATGCAATAGGTATCTGGGGCGGAGCATATCTTATCCATCGAATATTACGCATGGATGAGGCTTCACAAGCAAAAGCGCATCGCTACTACTCCAAGTGGGGACAGTGGTCGTTGCTTCTATCATGGCTGCCTGTCATTGGAGATCCCCTTTGCCTTGTCGGCGGCATCGCCCGCGTTCGCTTTTCCTTCTTTCTGCTGCTTGCCCTCATGGGAAAATTTTCCCGCTATGCCGTGCTCGCATGGCTGACTCTGCAGGCAATCTAGTTACAAATCCGCATCGTCCCTCTTCACTTCATTATTCTTTCATCCTGACACGTGAAAATGTTCTCAGGTGATCATGAAAAGACTATACACCTGTGCTCCCTATGTTAGAATGAGCCAAACACCTTTTCACGTCATTAAATACATTTTACGCGCCGGAGGAAGGTATGCGGACAATCAAGCACATCCTTGTTGCTGTTGACCTTATGGAAGACAGTTCATTTATTGCAGCATATGCAAAACTTTTTGCGGAAAAACTTAATTCCAAAATAACTGTGGTCTATGCCACACCGCCATTGACCCAATATTTTGGACTATACCTCCCGCAAGATACCATCGCAAAATTTCATGAAGAA
Organism: Halodesulfovibrio sp. MK-HDV; assembly: GCF_009914765.1. Lineage (NCBI taxonomy): Bacteria > Pseudomonadati > Thermodesulfobacteriota > Desulfovibrionia > Desulfovibrionales > Desulfovibrionaceae > Halodesulfovibrio > Halodesulfovibrio sp. MK-HDV. The sequence goes on from NZ_WYDS01000017.1 coordinate 59,284, forward strand.
TCAGAACAGGGTGCAATACGTGAACTGAAACAATTTGTTAAGAAGCATTTTTCAGGTATGGACGTAGAACAACGCCTTGCCAATGGTCATCCACAGGACGTTGTCCTTGGTGTTGCCAAAGAAGGCGGCTACGACCTCATTATAATGGGTACCCATAGCCGCAAAGGTATGGATAGAATAATGTTCGGCTCTGTCGCCAACCACGTAGTAAAACAGTCAGACATCCCAGTTCTTACGGTTAGACCAGATTTGTAACCAGCTGTTTAAAATAATTAATTCCCCTATCGGCAAAAAACTTTGCCAATAGGGGAATTGTTGTACTATCAAAGGACTATAAGAAATTTTTGTTTTTTGTAGATTTCTGGTTGCATTAGAATCATTTTTGGTATTGATTACTATTAACGACAAAGAAATCACGTCACACGGCTTGTTATCTCCCGACAATGCACACTATCGGGGCATAATCTATACAATGCACACAAGACGTATTTTCCGAATCGATATGTAACTCATCCCCGATTTTTAAACATCCTTTGGAGGTCATTATGCGTACTATCAAAAATATCCTCGTTCCTGTTGATGTAATGGAAGACAACGACTTTTTTGTTGAATATGCAAAACTTATGGCAGAGAAACTTGATGCAAAAATTACTCTGTTATATGCCCGTCCACCTCTGGATCGTTTCTATGATGTCTATCTTACTGATGACGTCGTAGAAAAACTTAAAGCAGACTCTAAACAACGCGCCCTAGATGAACTTGAAAAACTTGCCGAAGACCAGTTGGCAAGCATGGATGTATCCATCAAACTACGCCGTGGTCAGCCTCAGGATTTGATTCTGGAGATGACCGATACTGATGACTACGACATGGTCATTATGGGAACACACTGCCGCAAGGGTGTTGAACGCGTACTTTTCGGCTCTGTTGCAAACCGGGTGGTGAAACACTCCAATACTCCTGTCCTAACTATCCATCCGGCTGAATGCAAAGGTTAGTGGCTTACCCCTTCTGCCACTAGAACTCAGCCAGCAGAACAGACATATTACCCGAACAGACGGGTAATAGACTCATTCTGCAGCTTCGTAGACGAAAAATGAAAAGCCCCTTCCTGACCGCTCATTCAGGTAGGGGCTTTTCTATTGCTTTTTGCTCAAATGTACCTTTTTACCTATTAATATTATGAGGAAAAAAGTATTATCCGATACGTATACTGTACTCAGATTTGCACAATCAGCTTACGTGCGAATACGGAACTCAATACGCATAAATTGGCAACTATGCACACGTCCCCAGAAAAAAAGCATAAGCGCAGCACATAACGCTCGTTAGAGAATACCAGCCCCTATGATGTAACCCCTTACAAAATGGGACTCTTACGGAGCTTTGTCATCACACAATAATTAAATTTTACACCTCAACACAAAAATAAGCGTATCGTATTTTTTTCGTTACCCAATTTTATGAGAAGATGTTAAAAAGGAGCAACAATCAGTTCTCTTTATTAGCGGAAATGCGTTTTTGTGGTTGCCAAAACAACATTTTTAGTATTGATTACCATTACTGAGTGACTAACAAGACAATCGTGTGTGTCTTGTTAAAAATATTAAACATTTTTGAGAAACCTTGCGTCCGTTACCTGCTCTGACAGGACGTAGCCGAAGGGGGTTAATGTATGGACGTAGTAATGCTGTCCAGAATTCAGTTTGCAGTAACTATTTTCTTTCATTTTATTTTCGTACCGTTAACGCTTGGATTGTCTATACTGCTTGCCATCATGGAAACCATGTATGTGCGCACCGGTAATGAGATGTACAAGCGCATGGTCAAGTTCTGGGGTAAACTGTTTATCATCAACTTCACCCTTGGTGTTGTTACAGGTATTACTCTTGAATTCCAGTTCGGTACAAACTGGTCACGTTACTCTGAATACGTGGGTGATATTTTTGGCTCTTTGCTCGCGATTGAAGCAAGTACCTCTTTCTTCCTGGAATCTACTTTTATTGCTGTATGGTTCTTTGGTTGGAAAAAAGTATCCAAAAAAGTTCACCTTATGTGTATTTGGATTGTTGCGCTCGCTGCCAACATGTCTGCCTTCTGGATCATCATGGCGAACGCGTTCATGCAGAATCCAATCGGCTACAAACTGGTTAACGGCAAACCGCAGCTTGATGATTTTATTGCTGTTATCACAAACCAATACGGAATCGGCATATATGCCCACACCTTAACCTCTTCATGGATGGTTGGTGGTCTCTTCGTAATGGGTATTTCCGCATGGCACCTTGCGCGTAAAAACGAAGTTGAATTATTCAAAAGCTCTTTCAAAATGGCTTCTGTATTCTTCTTCATCTTCTCTTTGGGAACAGCAGCAGCAGGTCACCATCAGGGACAAATCGCAGCTGAATACCAGCCTGCAAAACTGGCAGCTATGGAATCCCACTGGGAAACCGGCACCAACGTTCCTATGTACCTGCTGACTTGGCCTAACTCTACCAACACTGGTAACGTTGTTCAGGCTCTGCCAATTCCAGATGCACTTTCTATTCTTGCATACAACAATCCGGATGCAGAAGTTATCGGCCTGAACGATATTCCAAAAGAAGATCGTCCACCGGTTCTGCCTGTCTTCATCAGCTTCCGTTTGATGGTCGCTTTAGGCTCCTTCTTCCCGATTCTTGGTTTTGCCTTGTTCTTCTGGCGCAAGAAAATTGAAGAAAAAACGTTTGTTCTTAAAGTGCTTCCTTGGCTTATTCCGCTTCCATACATCGGTATCATGCTCGGTTGGGCTGTAACTGAAATGGGTCGTCAGCCTTGGATTGTATATAGCATGCTTCGAACCTCAGATGCGGCTTCGCCTATTGAAGCCTCCATGGTTGTCTGGTCTATTATTGCCTTTACCATCATTTATTCATTCCTTGGTGTGCTGGATATCTACCTGCTGAGGAAGTACGCAATTAAAGGCCCTAAATAGACTGGCAGGACAAATCCTACGCAATCAATAGAGAGGTTTTTATATGACTCTTGAACTTATTTGGTTTTTATTATGGGGAGTCCTCTGGGCCGTCTATTTCGTATTAGACGGTTATGATCTTGGACTCGGAACCATCTTCCCGTTCTTTGCTAAAAGCGAACGTGAAAAGCGTGTTCTGTATAATGCAGTGGCACCTTTCTGGGATGGTAACGAAGTATGGCTGATTGCCGCTGGTGGTATCACCTTCGCAGCATTCCCAAGAGCATACGCCATCATGTTCAGCGCACTTTATGCACCGCTTTTCATTATCCTGTTTGCACTCATCATGCGTGCTGCAAGTTTTGAGTTCCGTAGTAAAGTTGATTCCGACGGTTGGCGTAAGATGTGGGACGTATTCCAGTTCCTCGGTAACTTTGTACCGGCTCTGCTTTTCGGTGTAGCTTTTGCCAACATCTTCCAGGGCATTCCTTTCGATGCAGACGGCGTATACTACGGCAGCATTCTTAAACTGCTCAACGTTTACGGCATCATCGGTGGTCTCTTCTTTGTCATCAACTTTTCAATGCACGGCTCACTGTGGCTGTCCATGAAATCAGATGGCGAAATTCATGACCGCGCAATCGTTTATGCAAAAAGATTATGGCCGTTCACTGTAGCTCTGGCTGTTGCATTCCTCGCAGCTACCGGCTTCTACACTGATTTGTTCGTAAACTACCAGAAAAACGGTATGTTGCTTGTTGTTCCTGCAATCGGCGTAACTGCGCTGCTTATGGTTCGCATCTTCCTTGCCGGTGGTCGTAATCACCTCGCATGGATCAGCAACGCTATCTCCATCTTCTTTGTGATCATGTTCGGTATTATCGGCATGTTCCCGAAACTGCTGCCTTCCAGTCTTGATCCGGCAGCATCTGTAACAATATTCAACGGTGCATCCAGTACCCTCACCCTGCAAATCATGCTCGGCGTTGTGGCTGTGATTATCCCGCTTGTTCTTCTCTACCAACTCTGGGCTGTAAAACTGCTCATGCACGTTGTAGATGACGAAGTGCTTGATTCTGACGAATCCTACTAGCACTGAGTAAAACGCATTTAAAAAGGCTGCTCTTCGTATGAAGAGCAGCCTTTTTTTAGTTGGTGCTTTTGGGGATTGGGTGGGTGTTTTTGCCTCCGGCGGCTGGGCTGAAAACTTTGTAAAGTTTTCCCCCAGACCCGTTACACTCTCTTCGTCCGTAGAACTCGAAGACTCGTTAACGGACAAAGGCCTTTCAAACTTTTTATTTACGATGTCTTTCTTTTTTTAAGGTTACCTCACGGCTTATGGTTCCTTATCTTTCGTAATGTCTCGTCCTAGAATAAACTTACGCGTAATTGGGTTAACCAGATAGCAGTAGGTAATTAAAAAAGGGCTGTCCTATTTATGTAGGACAGCCCTTTTTTCACTATTCAAGTCAGTGGAATTAAGCCGCGTGAAAAATTTTTCAACGGGCTTTCTTCGCATAATAAAAGTTTTAGGAGATTCTTAAGAAACCCTTTTTCAAAAGGGTTCTTAAGCCGCCGGAGGCTCGTCGAAGACCCGTCGGAGACATCTCATTGAAAGGTACGAAACTTAGTTCTTACCACAACATTTTTTGTATTTTTTGCCAGAACCACAAGGGCAAGCGTCGTTACGGCCCACTTTTGGAGCTTCGCGACGGAAGGTGTCGTGGTTCTGAACCATACCTTCAACGTAGTACCAGTCGTCGCCTTCTTTACGGAAGAAGCTGTGCTCGTGCATTTCCTGTGGTACGCCGCCGAGTTTGTAGTTAGCAACAAACTCAACTTCGCCAGTAATATCGTTTTCGCCACCATCTTTGGTGCCGAGGATATCAAGACCTGTCCAAGAAATCTTTTCAGACCATTCTTTAATTTCTTCTACAGAAAGATCGCCACGCATATCTGGGTGAATAGAAGTACCGAGGTATTCGTAGCTACCAATTGCGTGTGCGGTGTAACGTGAGCGCATAAGTGCTTCCGCAGTAGGAGCGTGTGCTTTACCGGTAATGATAGGCTCACAACACGCAGAAAACTCAAGGTCGGAACCGCAAGAACATTTTGACATGACTTCTTCCTATATATCTATTTAAAATTTTTAGTATATTTGCATTTGTAATATTTAAAAAAACACGTCTGCAACAAGTAACCATGTATTCTGAAGTAAGATAACGCATGTGCAGAGTCGTCAGCTACAGTTTTCAAGATAGTTACAGCATGCTGCTGAGTGGGTACAACATTCAAAATAGTCTGGCAAGGTAACTATACTTAACTAGAATAATTAACATCTTATAATAGCATCTATACTTGATTACTGTGATATTTTCACGCAAGTACTCTTTAGAGCTTTTATATCCAAAGTATAAAGGCCAAACTATACGGCGCACCCAACCCCTTTAATCATTATGGGACGATTGCATCATGCCAGAAGAGGCTCGTTACCAAGAACGCCGGGCAATGCCACGTTACACCCACCCGTTTACTGCATCCATAGCTGAGTTTGTCTTCCCTATGTCCTGCCAGCCGTCTTTTAAGGCAGAATGTATAGACATAACCTCCAAGGGCGCGATGCTAGAGGTGGGCTCGATAATTCCAAAAGGAAGCGTACAGCAAGTAAGCATTGAGCTCCCCGGATTCGAGAAAAAACTCCTGAAGAACAATCTTCTTACGTGCAATATGCCGTATCAAATTCGCGTTGTCTCGCGAGTAATCTGGACAACTGTCAAAAATGACATCTCAATCATTGGTATTGAGTTTTTAAACATGAATAAAAGTGCAGAGCAGGCTCTTGGTCGATATTTAAAAGACAAGCGCACATAAACAGCCTCTCACCTGTTTATACAGTATGCGAGGAAAGCAGTCACACTACTAATAACACGCTGCTTACACAAATTGATATCAAATAAAGGCCATACAAAACTGTATGGCCTTTATCTTTTGTAACGTATGAATTTTCTAATGAATGATGCAAAATGACATCAATTTCTTGTTATTTTCAAAAAAATAACTCCATAAAGAAACTCCAGCAGTGCACAGCCCCCGTGCATTCCCAACAAATTCTGTTTTTCCGTATGTACAAACTTACGCAATGTCCATTGACACAAACAGGCTGTTTACGCATATTTGTAATGATTCAGCTACTTTGTTTATGCTTACTTCGTCCCTGCTGTGCAGGAATAACAAAGGACACAGTCATGGCAGAACCATCTCGTACTACTCGTAAAAAAACGGAAATGCAGTCTCTTCTTTCAGAATCGTTTAAGAAAAAAATTCAGCACGTTCCTATTCAGGAAGAAGTGCAGAACGATATTCAAAGAGTTATGCTGGCGCTTGGATACGCGATTGCGCTTACCCCGACAGGCAGCACTGCTTTTACGCTTCAAACACAGTACAAAGGGCTTGATGTTCGCGTTTGGGTTATGAATGAACATCAAAACGGATGCCCAAGTTCACTTCTGGAAACTGTCTGGGTTGGTTATTATACCCACGGTGACCAGCGTGAAATGGTGGAAGATTTCGAATACCCTCGCCTTATGGACTATCTGCAAGAAATTCATCCAGAAATATTCGATTAATAAAAAGCTGCATTCTACCACTGTAGAATGGGACAACTTCAGGTTACAAAATGATGGCGTCAATTTATCTAAGTTGACGCCATATTTTCCTGCGGCTATGCTAACAAATCGTACAAAATTTCAAGGAGCCGCATTTCAATGCTCGATCTCAAACTTTTACAGAAAAATCCGCAAGTTGTAGCTGACGCTTTGGCTAAGCGAAACTCTTCTATTAACGTTGAAGAATTCACTACTATTGATAAGCGTCGTAGAGAATTGCTCGTAGAACTTGAGTCTCTTAAAAGCGAACGCAACAAAGCATCCGGTGAAGTAGCTAAGATGAAACGCGCAGGCGAAGATGCATCTGAGTTTATTTCCCGCCTCGGTTCACTGTCCGATAAAATCAAAGAGCTTGATGCTGAAACGGATACTATCATAACCGAAATGAACGAATGGCTTATTGCTATTCCTAATATACCACACGAAAGTGTTCCTGTTGGCGTAAGCGAAGACGAAAACGTTGAGCTGCACAAATGGGGCACAAAGCCAACCATGTCCTTCTCTCCTAAAGAACACTGGGAGATTGCAGAGACTATGGGCGGTCTTGATTTTGAACGCGCTGCTAAACTTACCGGCTCCCGCTTTGCAGTATTATGGGGCTGGGCTGCTCGCTTAGAACGCGCTCTTATCAACCTGTTTCTCGACGTGCAGACACTTGAACACGGCTACACAGAAGTGTTCCCGCCTGCTATCGTAAACAGCGCTACAATGACTGGCACTGGTCAGTTACCAAAATTTGAAGAAGATCTTTTCCGTTTAAGTCATAAAGACTACTACCTCATCCCGACTGCTGAAGTGCCTTTGACTAACATGCACGCGGGTGAAATGCTGGAAGAAAGCGACCTGCCACGTGCATATACTGCACAGACACAGTGTTTTCGCTCTGAAGCCGGTAGTTATGGTAAGGACACTAAAGGCCTTTTCCGTATGCACCAGTTCACAAAAGTTGAAATGGTTCGCTACGCAAATCCGGACACTTCTTACGAAGATCTGGAAAAAATGCGTCAGCATGCAGAAAACATCCTTCAGCGACTTGGTCTGCATTACCGTGTAATCACCTTGTGTACTGGCGACACTGGCTTTTCTGCTGCAAAAACCTACGACATCGAAGTATGGTTACCGGGTCAGGATAAATACCGTGAGGTTTCTTCCTGCTCCAACTGCGAAGATTTTCAGGCTCGTCGTGCAAACCTCAAATTCAAACGCAAAGGCGCTAAAAAACCTGAGTTTGTGCACACACTGAACGGTTCTGGATTGCCTACCGGCCGTACCATGATCGCGATTATCGAGAACTATCAGCAAGAAGATGGTTCTATTGTAGTCCCTGAAGCATTACGTCCTTACATGGGTGGTATCGAAATAATCACCCCTGATATGGCGACTAAATAAAAAAATCACTTTTTTTCGAAAAAGTATTTGACAATCTGAGTGCTCAACTATAGAACTGCACTCCTCAAACGGGTCGTTAACTCAGTTGGTAGAGTATCTGCCTTTTAAGCAGAGAGTCACTGGTTCGAGCCCAGTACGACCCACCATAGAATTTAAAGACCGGAATTTCGGTTCCGGTCTAATTTATTCGCCCCCGTTTGAGTCAGGCACATCGTAGTTAAATTTTTTCTTAGAAAAACATTTGACATGAGGACGCGAAGCCTATAAAAACTTTTTCCTCAAGAGGGTCGTTAACTCAGTTGGTAGAGTATCTGCCTTTTAAGCAGAGAGTCACTGGTTCGAGCCCAGTACGACCCACCATGAATACATAAGCCGTATTTGCTAAAGCGAATACGGCTTTTTTCAGTGCAAGAGGTGAGACCTATAGCTCGTTAAGAAAATGTATCTTTTCTTAAAAAAGTGTTTGACAAGATTACACGGAGTCTATAATTCACATCTCCGAACGGGTCGTTAACTCAGTTGGTAGAGTATCTGCCTTTTAAGCAGAGAGTCACTGGTTCGAGCCCAGTACGACCCACCATGCATATATAAGCCGTATTTGCTAAAGCGAATACGGCTTTTTTTGCGTCTACTGTTTAAGACTCACAAGCCAAGAGCATCAATATCTCTGATACTTATCAAAAGCTTTGTCTGCAACACTTCTCAGATTCTGCCTTGCCTCCGGCAGCTTAAGCCCCCTATTACACGCTATCTCTAGTCTCTCATTCTTCGAGAACCAACTGTCGCTTTGAAAAAGAGCTTCTCAAAAAGCTGCTAACACTTTTACCATTCTTAACGGCGGGTTGAATCAGTTCTTTTTGCAACCTCACGGCTTATGCCCCATTACCTTTCATTGAAATATAAAAAGGCTGTCCTTCATATGAAGAACAGCCTTTATTGCTTACTCAAGTCAGTCGAATCAAGCCGCGTGAGAACATTACCTACGAGCGTTTTTCGCATAATAAAAGTCTTTGGAAAGGGGTCTGGGGAAGAACCTTTCTACAGAAAGGTTTTCCCCAGCCGTCGGAGACAAATAAAAAAGCGTCGTAGACCTGCCGGAGACATAACACCCCACAGCCTCATCGAAAAACTACTTACCCTGTTCTGCAAAAGCTTTCTTAATAGACTCTGCAAACGGAGGGCGCAGCACGCCTACTTCGGTTACGATACCGGCGATCAGCTCGTTTGGAGTCGGATCGAACGCAAAGTTGAACACAGGCACATCGTTTGGTGTAATCTGAGTTTCACCAACGTGAGTAACCTCACGCGGCGTACGATCTTCAATAGGTGTTGAATCACCGTCCGGCATGTTTCTATCAATGGTGGACAGCGGCGCAGCCACATAAAAAGGAATATTGTGCGCTTTTGCAAGGAGGGCAACTGAATAGGTGCCAATCTTGTTCACAGCATCACCGTTTGCGGCAACACGGTCTGCACCTACAACTACCTTGTTTACCATGCCGCGACGCATGAGAAGGCCGCAAGCATTGTCACATGCAACAGAAACTGGAATACCATCTTCTTTCAACTCGTAGGCTGTTAAGCGAGCACCTTGAAGGAACGGACGAGTTTCGTTCGCGATGACTGAAATATCTTTCTTACCAGCGTCTACAGCGCCGCGAACAACACCAAGCGCGGTACCGTACCCAGCAGTTGCAAGAGCCCCTGCGTTGCAATGGGTCATAATGGTGTCACCGTCATCAATGACGGTTGCGCCATGCACACCGATGAGCTTACAAATTTCAATATCTTCTTTGTGGATAACTTTTGCTTCTTCAAGCCAAAGCTCCATAAGCGCCTCAAGAGTTTCTGCTTGAGAAGACACCCACAAAGCTTTCATGCGTTCCACACCCCAGCGTAAATTAACAGCTGTTGGTCGTGCTTCTGCAATCTCTTCGAGCTTAACTTCGAGCTCCTTTTTCCAATCCTCGTTACCAGCAACTTCTTTTGCCGCAATCCAACAACCGTATGCTGCTGTAACACCGATTGCAGGCGCTCCGCGTACGACCATTGTCTGCAATGCATAGATAATATTTCCTACAGTATGGCAGTAGTAATCTTCTTCACACGCTGGCAGATACCGTTGGTCGAGCAACACAAGAGCTGAGTCTTCATCAGAAAAACGAATATGACGTTCCATTAAATACTCTCTATGGGGTTTAGAAAACGTCTCAACACGCCGATAAAAGAATTGGGGGGCAGGATACTGATAAACCGAGAATCTTCCGGTTTACCATACCTGCTAAAAACTTCTCTACACTGAAAAATTCTATTTTTTCGAGCAGAAAGCATTGAGAAACGTCTTCTGTGAGTAAAAATTGTGCCTCAACAGATACCCTGTTGGTCGTATCTGGGCAAGGCGGCACGCGGGGTTGCTCAGTAGGGCACTTCAGGCTATGAGGTGGGTTAGAGAGGGTTGGAATTAAAGATGATATCAAAGTTACGAGGTTAATATGAGAGCACTCACCAGTTTGGTCCTCTCTCTGTTCCTGCCTATTACAAGCCTTGTGGGAACGTTCTTTATCGTAATGAATCAGCACTTCATTCCGCAATCAGTTCTTCCAATTATGCCTGCTTTACCATTTGTTTTGGCCATTAGCGGCGCTGCTATGGCTTGGCAGTTTAAACGAAGCAGAGCCGTTTTTCTTTTGCTGCTGATAGCACTTTGCTGCTGGTTTATTACCCTATATCTTCCCGGTATGAGCAGTACCGGCATGCGCTTGCGTCTGGCCTACGGCCTTTCTGCGCTGCTGTTACCTATCAACCTGGTTATCTTCGCCTATTGTGAAGATCGAGGCGTTCTTACGTTGTGGGGCTCCATTTCGGGAGCATTCATCATTCTTCAGGCTGCAATGGTTGCCGCCATGCTTGCACCTTCACAGCAAAATGGACTTATCGCATGGCTTCAGGGCAACGTACTGTCTTTAGATCGCATTGACGTTCTACCAGTATGGGCAACCAGCTGGACGTTTATTCCACAAATAGTGCTGATTGTTACTGGCACCGTATTGTTTCTCCTGCTCATATTTATGAGTCTTAATAAAGGTAAGCGCGACAGCACATACGTAACGCTTATTACAAGCTGCCTTGCTGTTATAGCGGCGTATCACTATGTGGCGATTCCCAACGCAAGTTCTCTGTTCTTCATGGCAGCAGCGCTCATTATTACGCTTTCCTTATTTCAAGATTCGTATTTCATGGCGTACGTGGACGAACTGACAGATCTGCCGTCACGCAGAGCTTTGAATGCAGATTTCAAAAAACTCGGCAGAAAATACGCGTTGGCGATGGTAGACATCGACCACTTCAAAAAATTTAATGATACATACGGGCACGACATCGGTGATGATGTGCTGCGCATGGTCGCCGGACATCTTTCCAGAGTTTCCGGTGGCGGCAGGGCATACCGCTACGGTGGCGAAGAGTTCACCATTATCTTTCCAAAAGGTATCGCAGCAGAAGTCCAGTCGCATCTTGATGAATTGCGCCAACGTATTGCCACAACAGATTTTCATATCCGCAGCGGCAAACGTGCACCTAAAAAACGAAACACTCGCAAGGGCTCTGTAAACGTCACAATATCCATTGGGATCGCCGAACGCACAGACGGGTCACAATGCCCTATGGAAGTAATAAAACTCGCAGACAAGGCCCTCTACAAGGCCAAAGGCGCTGGACGAAATATCGTTAAGCTTGCTTCAACGCCACGAAACAACAAATCTTCACGGTCAGACGAGAAGCGCAACGCCCGTACCTAATATTTATTCTTTCTTATTCATTATCTTGATGCCTTCGGCGACGGGGCTCCGCCCTCGACCCGCAAGAGGACGTCCTCTTGACTGCGAGTTTGCGAGAAAGCTTGTTTTCTAGCTACCTGCTTCGGCTTTACGATCTCTTTCCAAAACAACAAAACGTCAGTTCTTTTATGAACTGACGTTTTTATTTTTTCAAAAAAACTTCGGATGCTGTTTTTCTCATACGTTATCCATTTGAATTTTTCGCATGCCTATTCTTCTCCTTTTTATTTCATCCCGCTTTCCATCAAGTACATTTCTCTATTCTTTTCTAGAAACTTCTCCCTTCACAACATATCTAGCCCGCCAAAGTTTTCACTCCCGCACTCTTTTTCCCTAGAACCGAAAAACAATTCCATCTCATCAAAATTTTCAATCCCATACTCTCTTGCCTTTTCTTCGCATTCATCCCCACTTCCATAGCCTGAACAATCTACGCAGGAGTGGTGTTTTCATCATATTGATGACGGCGCTGTTTCGCCCACGGAGGAAACTTTGAGGCTGTGTTCATATCTTGGCAAATATGCTCCGGAATCGATAATATGAGAACTCTACGCCTGCATTTTTACCGTCTATTCCATAGTCACTTCCACAAGGTACCTTTCCTATTTTTCCCTAGAACCGAAAAACAATTCCATCTCATCACAGTTTTCACTCCCATACTCTCTTGCCTTTTCTTCACATTCCCCCACTCCCATAGCCTAAACAATCTACGCAGGAGTGGTGTTTTCATCATATTGATGACGGCGCTGTTTCGCCCGCGGAGGAAACTTTGAGGCTGTGTTCATATCTTGGCATATATGCTCCGGAATCAATAAGATGAGAACGCTGCGCCTGCATTTCTATCACCCACTTCGGATACAAAACAATACACTCCATAATTTCACTGGGCTTCATGCCCTCACAAACAAAAAAGCGGCTTATCCATTGAAGGATAAGCCGCCTTTAAAATTAACTCTGCCACTCGTTAATACATGTTCTCTGTTCGACTATACGAAAAATGAACTGTAATACTACGAATACAGTTCATCATTATTTACGCAAGAAGATTGAGAATGCAAGTACCTACAGCAATACCGAATGCTGGTGGGTCAACGTGAGAGTCGCCGTGGTTCCAGAAGAGACGAGCGCCCAATTCCTGAAGAAGAGCACCAGCTACTGCTGCTGCTACACAAACTCCAAGGTTTCCAAAGTTAACCCATGCGATACCGGCAAGAATAGCCTGGCAATGCCATACTGGCACGCGCTGAACTGTATCAGTACCAAGCTGTAATGAGATGAGGGTAATTGCAGCAATAGCCCAACCGATTACAACCTGTGCGGTTACGGTAGCGCCGGATGTAATACCAGCAGCTTCTGCATAGTTACCGATTGCCATTGCAGTACCACCGGATACGAGTCCGATACCAATAGCAAACATGATCATGCGAGAGAACGGCAACATCCAAGGAACCCATGACAAGTTAGTGTCATCGGTGCCGAACAGGCCGAATTTTTTGATTGATTCAGAACTACCAAACGGGCTCTGACGAAGGAACATAGCGCGAGATACGAATGCGCTGATAAGAACTGTAATTGCGATGGTGTCTTGTCCTTTCATGAAAGAAGCAAGCCAGAAGTTACAAAGGTAACCGAATACGGCGAATACGCCACCAACGAATAATACGTCCCAAGAAGTAGGCATTAATGATGCGAGAATATCCTTAGCTCCACCTGTAGGATGATTCTTGCGAACGCCTTGTGCATAGTTAGCAGCAGCAACACCAGCTGCGAAGCCACCAACGTGTGGGCCGAATACAGGACCGAATCCGATTACGGAAAACATAAAGTCTCCGCCGCCAGCAAGGGCGATCAGACAGCCTGTAAAAACGAACATACCACAAAGCACGAAGGACAGCAGCCCGCCAAGAGCGCCGCCCAGTATTCCTCCACCAAAACAGACTAGTAACGTCGTTAAGCTTAACGGTTCCATTCTGCCTCCACTTTTTGTGCTCTCCTTCACAGCGTATGTAGCTAATCCCCCATTATGTGGCAGGTGGGGTATTATATGTACATGTAACTAGGCCGATAAGAAGGATTACATAGTATAAATGAGATAACGATTTGTCGTATATACTAGTATACTAAATAAAATGCTACTCAAAACCATAACGTTTTAGCTTATTATGCAGAGTAGCCCGCGTAATACCTAATCTTCTGGCGGTCTTGCTTTTGTTATACTCGCACTCTTCCAGAGTCGCGAGAATCGCTTTGCGCTCCAATTCGTCAAGAGACATTCCTGTCAATACAGTAGCTTGCGCTGGCTGCACAGGGGCTTCGTTCTCTTTTGCAGATAACGACAGCGGTAATTCACGGGTAGAGATATACTCCCCCATAGTCATGATGACAGCGCGTTCAATAACATTTTCTAATTCACGAACATTTCCCGGCCATGCGTACCGGATAAGGGTATCCATTGCCTGTGGAGCAAGACCCTTGATGCTTTTGCGATTCTTGTTTGAATATTTTTTCATGAAAAATTCTGCGAGAAGCGGAATGTCACTCGGACGCTCACATAATGTTGGCACCCGAAGCGCAATAACATTGAGACGATAATAGAGATCTTCTCTAAAATTACCGTTTTCTACTTCTTCTGGAAGATTACGGTTTGTGGCGGTGATGACTCGCACATCCACCTTTTCCACCGTGTCACTGCCCACACGCTGCACTTCGCCCTGTTGCAGCGCTCGAAGCAGCTTCGGTTGCAGAGAAACAGGAATTTCACCCACTTCATCAAGGAAAAGCGTACCGCCGTCAGCCTGAACAAAGCGCCCTTCACGTCTTCTGTCTGCACCGGTAAATGCACCGCGCTCATGCCCGAACAATTCAGATTCAAGCAAGTTCTCGCTCAATGCAGCACAGTTAATTGCCACAAAGCTCTTTTCTGCGCGGCTGCTGGCACTGTGGATAGCGTTTGCAACAAGTTCCTTACCTGTTCCCGATTCTCCCGCAATAAGCACAGAGGCATCTGAAGGGGCAATGGTAGCAATTATCTTACGAAGTTCTTTAATGACATCGCTATTGCCGATCATCCCCATATTATTCGGCTCAAGAATACTTCTCAGCTCTTTGTTTTCAGAAGCAAGACGAGTGTGATCGAGCATGCGCTCCAGCGTAAGCTTAAGCACATCAAAATCCAACGGCTTTGTCAGATAATCGTACGCACCAATTTTCAATGCTTTAACCGCAGTATCTACAGATGAAAATGCCGTCATAATTAGAATCGGAATAGAAGGATTGTACTCCTTGATAAGCTCAAGGGCAGTAATGCCATCCATTTTCACCATTCGAATATCCATCAGAATAGAATCGTACGATTGATTACGAACCATTTCGACAGCGACTTCACCATCGTCGGCTTCTGCCACATCGTAGCCCCAGCCTTTTATGATAATTTTAAGCATAGAACGATGCGCTAAATCATCATCTACTATCAATACTTGCGCGCTCATTAGGCGTTTTCTCCTACCGGTGACACTGGGATTTCAATAATAAACTTAGCACCGACACCTTCCTGTGATTCAACACGAATCGTGCCGCCATGTGCTTCTATAATTTTGAGAACAATAGACAGACCAAGTCCTGTCCCCTGACTCTTAGTTGTATAGTATGGTTCAAAAATGCGGACAGCATCTTCTTTGCTGATACCTTGACCTGTGTCGGAAACAATCAATGTTACCAGATCTTCCGTGTGGGAAAGATTCATGGCAAGAGTTCCGCCTTCCGGCATCGCTTCAAGACTGTTGAGACATATATTCAGTACGGCCTGAGAAAGCCTGTCCGGATCAACAGATAAATGCGGCAACGTTTCGTCGTTTTTCATATCCAGAACCACATTGTGTGATGCAGCATCCTGTTTGATTAACCCGAAACAATGCTTGATCAGCGCATTCAGATCAGTCTCGCTACGACGCAAATCGGATGGTCGTGAAAGACTTATGAGATCAGTAATAACGCGGTTAAGGCGCTCTACCTCATGCACCATAATATTAGCTGCTTCCCTGTCTTCAGAGCCTTCATCAAAACGACTGCCGAAGTAGGTTGCATAGCCTTTAATAGAACTTAACGGATTACGGATTTCATGAGCAACACCGGCTGCAAGGGAACCGACCGCTGCCAGTTTTTCCTTACGGCGCACTTCTGCTTCAAGCCTGCGTACTTCACGAAGATCACGCAGCAAATAAACGTATCCGATGGAAGTACCGTCATCCAGCGTAACCGCAGAGCCACTTACGCCGATCGGAATAACTTCCCCGCGCTCGCCAAGGCATTCAACTTCAATTTCAGAAAGCTCTTCGCCGCCGGTAAGCTCTACAAGACGCGCCACGCATTCCGGTAACGCTTCTGAAGGGGATTTGCCCACCACGTTACTATCCACAAGGTTCAACTGCTCCAAGGCAACATCATTGAGCATGGCGATGCGGCCTTCACCATCAGTAACAAGCAAGCCGTCCGGCAAGTTGAACATAACTTCATTAGCCAAGGCTTCGGAAGTCTGCATACGTCTGCGAGACTGGCGTGCCTTCTGCGCCCATGACAACGCAAGGAATCCGGCAAGACCAATAAGAAGTATGAACACAGCATTTACCATGGCGTGTTCTCTGTTAATCTTTTGCGCAGTCGCAAAAGTCTTTTCATCTAATCCAATATAAATAACCGGAGCAGGGCCTTTTGGAGGGAAAAGCTTACGCCTGAACGTGTGTTCTTCTTTTGAACAACCAAGTTCTTGCCTGTGCATTCTTTTTGCCATCCGCCCCATAGAACCGGGCATCATGTCTGCTCTCCCGTCTATCGGGGCAAACGGTCTAAAATCTCTGTAGACAACAAATGCCTTTTCTTTGCCCTGTTCCATAATACGCCAGGAAACATGTCTGCTGGGCTGTAATTCTGCGAGTTGCTGCGGGCTGAATGCGCGAGAACCTACAGCATTAGGATTACTATGAGCAATAATATTGCCGTTAGCATCTGTTGCCATAAGAAACAGGATGTCAGGCTGGGTGGACATTTCTTCAAGCAATGTCTGAAGCCTGAGCGCACCCATATTATGACGGAAATCTGTACGAGTTCCGGCTTCAAGAGCAGTGATGATGGAAGCACCCTTTTCTTCATAGAATGTTTCCAGTTGCCTATTTTCCTGCTCAATGCCTCGAATGGTCAAAAAAGTAATTACCGTGCCGAGGATAATTATCCCCCCGATAAGCAACCATAGTGAGGTAGCAAATTGAGATCGTACTATTTTTTTCTTCCGAAGAGTGGTCTCTTTCATATCAGCCCTGTGTATTCTTTTTTTTCAGTGTAAAAAAAATGGACAATCAGCACAAAGTATTCTGTATGTTTTTTTTACACTTATAGTTCAGTTCATGTTTCGCCAAAAATTTATTTTAGCATAACTATCTAATTTAAAACAACCTTGTAGCATACTTGAAAACTTGGCACACGGGTTGCTCTAGTAGAACTAGCAAAACACGAACCATTACTTGATTCTTGAACATAGGAGTTTATTATGCGGTTTAAAGCATTCAGATTATTAGTTGCAACAGCGTGTGTCATGGCAGTGGCAACCGTAGCATTGGCAGCAGGTCCAACCTGGACAGACCTTACTGAAGCACAGCAGCAGAAGTACATGACCCTGCATGACGACTTCATTAAGAACACTACTCCGCTCCGCGATGCAATGTGGGCCAAAAAAGTAGTGCTTAATGCACTTATGAATAACCAGAACGTTGATACGAACAAAGTAACCAGCATTGTAACTGAAATGAATAAAATGCGTGCAGATATGCGCGCACAGCGTGCTGAATTTGCAGCAACTGTAAAAAAAGAAGTTGGAATTGAACCGTTAAGAAACCCGCACCGTGGGAACAACATGGGCTACAACTGCCCTGGATTTAATGGAAACAAAGGTAATCACGGTGGTGGACACGGTATGAATCGCGGCCACGGCGGCGGACAGGGTATGAACAATTGCGGCAACATGCCGATGCAGATGCAAACCCCAATGCAGGCACCTGCACAGCAGTAATAAAACCAAACATTCCTTATACACACTCCGCAATAACGTCATAACTCGTGGCAGCGAGCGAGTCCTTCACCTCGCATGACGCATTGCAACTCAGCTTTCTTTTACCGTAACGGGTAATATGAATATAAAGGGTAATTGGTACCCTTTCTCCCCCCAGATGGAAGAGCCCTGTACAACTCCTCAAGTACAGGGCTTTTTCTGTTTTCAAGCCCGCTGTTCTCTATCACATGGCCTTGCCCCTAATCATTGAGACGAACCTGTTCAATAGTACAATACTAGGTAGCTATGCACTTTTGGACACACTTGGGGGACTTATGCGCCAGACTACTATTATCTGGATAGCGGTTATTACACTGCTACCAATACTCTCCGCACTTGCCATGCAGTACGATGCACGCAGAAACTCCGGTACTATCTTTCAGGAGCAAGCGGAGCAAAGAGAAGTCACGTTTATTCTCAACACCGCAGATCCCAAAAAAGCAGAAACCACATTCAAACTCGCCCGTGATTTATACAATAAAGGCGTTCGGACTACGGTTATTCTGGAAGGCTCCGGCGTAACACTTGTACGTATTCCATACGCCAAGCAATTTGGATATGATGGTGAAATTGCGGTCTGCCCACGGTGTATGGCTACTTTTGGTATTCGCAAAGATGAACTTCCTGAAGGTGCCTACCTAGCTCCCGATGACAAAGTATTCACCATTCATGCGGGCGATGCCATGCGTCCAAGCTTTGAATAAAGAGCAAGCTATGCGAATATTCACCCCAATGACCATAGCATTCAGTGTGTGGATACTATTCACAGCCTTGCTCTGCGCTAAAGCTTCTCCCGCTTACTCAGCAACACCGCTTCCCACGAAGTATTATTCGCCATCAGCCCGTGCGCCTTATCCTCACATGACCTTTGTCATTCCCGCAGCAAACAAACTGAGACAGGCAATACGAACAATAACACTCGCCAATAAACGCCAGCGAGCCGGAATCGACACGGTTATCCTATTTGAAGGGGACGCGGTGACGCTTCCTGCTGTTCGAGGCATCCCGTTTGGAGTCATGACGGAATTTTGCGGAGAAACCCCATGTGCACCACTGCACACAATGCCTAAGTATCCCAAGCGGGTTACGGACAATATTCCACCGATTATTCCTGAAATAATGATTGCCAACGCAAAGCAAATCTATCTGCCTCTCTTGAACAAACTTCTTTTGGAACACGCCTACCTCGGCGGAAAAATTGTGCTGTGCCCTTGCTGTGAAGGAAATCTTCCAAAAGGAATCCAATTCTTACCAAAAGAAATTGCGCCAGAAAAACTCCACAGACTCGAAAAACAAATGCGAACAACTGAGGGGAATTACTAGGGCTGCAATCAAAACTATCTTGCTGCATCGTGATCATAGAAATTTGATTTAAAAAAAAAAGGAAAGCTACAGACTGCCGTAACTAAACGTTCCGGCAAAAAAGACATGTGTGAATGCGAAAGAGTAAACAAGAAAGTCAGAGCCGCACAAGCAAAGTGCGAAATAGCAGCGTGTTGTATCTATGAAATGAGAGTTCAGAGAAAACTCTGTGGGGATTGGAGGGGGGCTGATGGCTCACAGAAATAGAGCCACACAATATCGTTACAAATTATTCTTCGTTAAAGCCAAACAAGCTGCCGCGACAAATAACTTTGTTACCAAATTTATTTCGCACTGCATCCAGCGTTTCATCAAGCTGCTGTTGTTTTTTTGTAGCACGAACAACGCCCGCACAGTTATGCTGCATATGATCGAGCATATTCAACTGTTCAACGCCGGTATTGTTGTAATTGGAAAGACCAAGCCCGATTAATCGAACAGGTCTAGCCAACTCGATGCTATCTAGGAGGTCTGCCGCCACCTGATAAATAACGTCTGTCGTATTGGTAGGATCAGGTAGCGTTTTGCTGCGGGTAAGGGACTGAAAATCACTGTATTTAACTTTCAACGTAATCGTACGTCCTTTAAGGCCGTGTTTACGCTGATTTTGCCCCACACGATCTGCATGACGCATAAGCCATTTTTTCAACAGCGCTTTATCAAACGTGTCTTTGTGCAACGTGTTTTCTGCACTTTCTGACTTCGCTTCTACATAAGTTTCAACGGCTCTTTCATCGATACCATTGGAACGCTCCCAAAGCGATATGCCACTTTTCCCGAATCGACGCTCCCAGAATTCAACGGAATATTCCAATACTTGCCCGCAAGAACTCACACCCAGTTCGTCCAGCTTTCCAACAAATTTTTTGCCTACACCCGGAATTTTACGCACAGGTAATTCGTTCAAAAAAGCAGGAACATCCTTTTCAAAAATAGCGTACAACCCGTTGGGCTTGTTGTAATCAGAAGCAATTTTGGCAAGAAATTTCACAGGTGCAATACCGATAGAGCAGGTTAATCCTACTGTATCAAAAATTTTTTGCTTTATTCCATGCGCCATTTCAAGAGGAGGTCCGAAAATATGCTCCAAGCCTGTGGCATCAATATAAGCTTCATCAATTGAAGCTTTTTCAATGACTGGTGAATATGCATGGAGCACTGACATTACTTTACGGGAAAGCTCTAAATACCGTTCCCGAGAGTTGCCTGTGTATATTCCATGCGGACATAGCTTACGTGCCTGAACAATAGGCATTGCAGAATGCACACCAAATTTTCGAGCTTCGTACGAGGCTGCGCACACAACACCACGATCACCTGAACCACCCACAATGACAGGTTTCCCTTTCCATTCCGGATGATCCAGTTGCTCTACAGAAGCAAAAAAAGCGTCCATATCAAGGTGCATAATGCAGCGTTTCATCTCTATCATATAACAGAATGAGACTGGAGACAGAAGCCCCATCATGCCGCAACGCTTATTCGTACACCTTATTCATAAGAATCAATGCAATACAGGAACATAGCACAAATGTACTTTTTCTCTTTTCTTTTTAAAAAAGTTAGCATATTCTCTGACGGTTTAAACAATGCCCCATAGCGTGGGGCTTTTCTGTGTCCAATCTATGACCCTCCCTAACTATAGGGAATTAGGTGTGCATATGGCTCTAACAGCTTCCTGCTTTGGTATCATACCCGCCCGGTACGACTCCTCGCGTTTCCCCGGCAAACCGCTTGCCCTCATTGAAGGCAAACCTATGTTCTGGCATGTGTATCAACGTGCTTGTTCATGTCCGGAATTCGACAAGGTAGTACTGGCGACTGACGACGAACGTATTGCTAGCATCGCGCGCGAGCTGGATGTCGAATACGTAATGACCCGCAGCGACCACCCGAGTGGTACGGACAGGGTTTACGAAGCTGCATGTCTGCTTGGTGCTGGTGAAGATTCTGTTATAGTAAATATACAGGGTGATGAACCTGCACTGAATCCGGTCATGCTCACCGAATTAGTTACTCCGTTCTTAACAGACGGAAAAGTACAGGTATCAACGCTTGCGCACCACATCACCGCTGAAGAAGCAGCAAGTCCGGACAAGGTTAAAATTGTTCAGGCTGCCAATGGTGACGCGCTGTATTTTTCCCGTGCGCTTGTACCATTTGCAAGAGACGGTGAGGAAACCGACGGGTATCTTGGGCATATCGGATTGTACGCATTCCGTTTTGGAGTTTTAAAGCAGTTCACAAAGTGGGAGCAGTCCAGCTTAGAGCGTATAGAACGACTTGAGCAACTGCGCCTTTTAGAGAATAATGTTCCTATCAGAGTGGTATGCACGGAACATAAGACACACGGTGTGGATCGTCCTGAAGATATAGACGTAATTTTAAAACTTTTACGGGAGAATTCCTGATGAAAGCCATTTTGGCACTTGAAGACGGCTTTGTACTTGAGGGTCGCTCATTCACCGGACCTGGTGAAACTGGCGGAGAGGTTATCTTCAACACTGGTATGACCGGGTATCAGGAAATTTTGACTGACCCTTCCTACGCCGGACAGATGGTATGTATGACATACCCGCTTATTGGTAACTACGGCGTAACCGAAGAAGATATTGAGTCAGGCGGAGTTCACGCTGCAGCACTTATTGTCAAAGAATGCTGTAAAGTTCCTTCCAGCTGGCGTTCGGTAGCATCTCTGCCGGACTATCTTAAACGTTGTGGCGTTCTTGGTATTGAGGGAATCGATACAAGAGCACTTACAAGCCACATTCGTAAGAACGGCGCAATGCGTGGAATCATTTCTACACAGGAACTTAATGTAGAAAAGCTTGTAGAAAAAGCAAAAGCGCTTCCTTCTATGGAAGGACTCAATCTTGTAAAAGACGTTGCACCAACTGATGTATACCGATGGGACGGCGTTCGACCTCAGAATGTTCGCCTTGTAGACGGTGTTTACAACTGGACCGGCAAAGGTCCTAAGCTTGTAGTGTACGATTTTGGCATTAAATGGAATATTTTACGACTATTACATGAACAGGGACTTGACTTACTAGTTGTTCCTCCGTCATTTACAGCAGAGCAGGTTGCATTAACTGGTGCCGATGCAGTATTTTTATCCAACGGTCCTGGCGACCCTGCTACTCTTAAAAATGAAATTGTCGAAATCACTAAGCTTTGCGACATGATGCCTGTTGGCGGTATTTGCCTCGGTCATCAGCTACTTGGACACGCATTAGGTGGCACAACTTCCAAGCTTAAATTTGGACATCACGGCTGTAACCATCCTGTTAAAGATTTGACAACTGGGCGCATTGAAATTTCTTCGCAGAACCACGGCTTCTGTGTTGAACTGGATAGTGATGATGTAGAAATTACTCATCTTAACCTCAACGATAATACTGTTGAGGGCATTGCACATAAAATTAAGAAAGTTATTTCTGTGCAGCACCATCCAGAAGCTTGTCCGGGACCTAATGACAGTCACTACTTCTTCAAAAGATTCAGTGACATGATCAAGGACAATCTCGATAAGTAGTTTTCTCATGCTTCCAAAAGGGGATTTGGATGTCTGCTGAACTGACTAGAGCTCGTACCCAGCTGAGCAACGTTCGCACGTACTTAAAGCAAGAAAAAATTCAAATGGCTGCTAAGGCACTCCATGACGGAATAATCGCTTACTTAAAGCATCCGTTAATGAAGGCTGAGAAGCAGGAATTTTTGCAACTGCTTGAAGACAGTACAATGTACTTAGCGGCAGCTCCTAAGCTGAAAGAAGTTTTTCCTATCGCACTTATCTTCAAAGAAGGTGAGGAGCGCCAGCTTGTTGAAACGCTGAAGGAATTGCTTACTGAGCTTCAAAAAACCGTAACTGACGAAGCTCAATTAATGCTTGATGCGCTGGAAAAGCAAAAACAAGTAGAGCTGGAAAAAGGCCAATTGTGCCTTGACACAGAGCAAAACGAGAAAGCTACCGCAATCTTTAACTCGTTGCTCTCTAAATTCTCAGAAGACGCAGACCTTAAAAGTGATATTGCAGAACGCTATCTTCGTGCCGGTATGTACAGCGAAGCGTTCACTCAGCTTGCTGAAGCAATTGAATTATCTCCGGAGAACATCCGTTACTACAACAGTATCGGCATGGCACTGCGGAAAATGGGTAAGTTCGACGTAGCAGAGAAATACTTTGCTAAAGCCGTAAAGGTAGCCGGACAAGACCCGCATCTCTTCTTTAACCTTGGCCGAGTCTACGTTGACTGGGAAAAATGGGATAAATGTGCAAAGTCAGCGCTCATGGCGCTGAAACTTGATCCCGAATTTAAAGAAGCAGAAAAAATGCTCGCATTCGCTAAAAAGCGTCTGGCATAACCCCTTGGGCATTACGCTTTGAATAATGGCCTAAGTGCGCCTACGTGTTGTGCAGTTAACTATTTACTGAAACTGCATAATTTGCCTCTTATTTCATATTCAACGCACCCCGCTTTATCAGCAGACCAAGAGCAGGTAGTGAAAACTACCTGCTCTTTTTTTTCTTCATTATTTTTATCTCCACTCACAAACCCCCTTTCTTTTATTGACTTTTCATAAAAATTAGAAAAAACAGCATCTACAAGACAATGTTTGATTTTCGAGATATTTGACTTTGTGCAAAAAAACACAATGTTGCAATAAAAATAATATTTCATCATAAATTCAAACCATTATGCTTTCAAAAAGCACGTGAAAAAAATCGCTACCTCACTGTTTTATTCAGTTTTTTTCAACTTTATGCTTCCACGGAAAAGCATTCAACAAGGTCGATAAACTTGAAATTCAGTGGGTTATTTCGATTCATTTCTTTGCTCTGGGTGATTGACATATTTTTCACATTCTTTTACCCAAAAAGTACGGAACAACATTTGATTAGAGGTCAACGTAAGTTATGCGAGGAAAAAATGCTGAAAAACGTTACTAGACTTTTCACGATGCTAACCCTTTGGGTTGGCGCAGCAGTGTTTGCATCCCCTATGGGTGCATTTGCTACTGAAGCGGCTACTGCCAGCGCTCCGGCGGGTGGTAACCATGTATGGTGGTTCTGGCCACTCATATTGTTAGTTTTCTGTTTTGTACTTGGTGTAATCGCGGTTTTGGCTGGCGTTGGTGGCGGCGTACTGTACGTACCACTAATATCTGGCTTCTTCCCGTTTCACATTGACTTTGTACGTGGTGCAGGCCTTATGGTTGCGCTTGCAGGTGCCCTTGCTGCGGGACCTGGTCTTTTAAAGCGTAACTTAGCAAGCCTTCGTCTTGCACTGCCTATGGCGCTTATTGCCTCCGCCTGTGCGATTGGTGGTGCTGTGCTTGGTTTATACCTTTCACAGCTCGACCCACGATACGTACAGACTGCACTCGGTGCGACCATTATGGGTATCTCCATTCTGCTGCTCTGCTCCAAGAACTCAGAATACCCTATCGTTACTAAACAGGATGCGATCAGCCACGCTCTCGGGATTGAAGGTCTCTATCAGGACCAGGCAACAGGTAAAGAATTTGAATGGAAAACTCACCGCACCTTCACCGGTCTACTGCTGTTCGTCGTTATCGGCGTTATGGCAGGTATGTTCGGCCTTGGTGCTGGTTGGGCTAACATCCCTGTTCTCAACCTTCTCATGGGCGCTCCACTGAAAGTTTCTGTAGCAACATCCAAATTCTTACTCTCCATCACAGATACCTCTGCTGCATGGGTGTACATGAACCAGGGTGCTGTTATTCCACTGATCGCTATTCCTTCCATTATCGGCCTGATGCTCGGCTCTCTCGTAGGTGTACGCCTGCTTGCAGTAGCAAAAGCATCTTTCATCCGTTACATGGTTATCGGCGTTCTCTTTTTTGCTGGTTTCAAGGCGCTCGACAAAGGCCTTGGACTCGGTATTATGGGTTAATGGAGGTAAGTCATGACAAAACAAATGAACGTGTGCGTAACTCCACCAGAACAAATGCGCTATGCAGTTATTCTGGAACGCGGTGCCTATCTTGGTATCCTAATCATGGTGATTACCTATTTACTCTATGCATTTGGTATTACTACACCACATGTGCCGATTGAAACTGTAATCAACAACTGGCACCTCGGTGTTCATGATTACCTAGAAGTTACCAACAGCCCAAGTGGCTGGGACTGGCTAGCCCTTATCGGTACTGGCGATTACCTGAACTACATCGGAATCGTGCTGCTCGCAGTGATGACTATCATCTGCTACGCAACACTTATTATACCTTATTTCCGCTGTGGCGATCACATCTATCTTGCTATCGTCATAGCTGAAATCTTAGTGCTTCTCTTCGCAGCCTCCGGTATCGTTGGAGGGGGCGGGCACTAACGCTCAGCACCAAATGATAATAAATGAAGCCCTTGATCACACGATCAAGGGCTTTTCTTTTTTTTATTTTCTTCTTATTTTTTTTTTTTTGTTGCCTTCGGCGAGGGGGCGCTGCCCTCCACCCGCAAGGGGGAGCCCCCCTTGACCGGCGATTATGCGAACCCTTTATTTGTAAAAGTTTCGAACTGATCAACTAAATTCAGAATTCGGGCCCTTTGCTCATCCGAAATGTGGTACGCAGGGTGGTACCTTATAATCTGATTATTTTTTACAACTATTTTAAATTCAGCTAATTATGCTGCGATTTGAATCCCTCCCTTTATTTCGAAAAAAATACAGAACCGAACATCCAAAAGACCCTGCTTAATAAGCAGGGTCTTTAATGTGTCCAGCTGTGTAGGGTCTACAGCTAGGAGTAGGGAGAATGCGGCGTAGAGAGTTGAGGTGCAATCACTTTGGCAATTAATAAGAAAATGATCTGAGCACTTCAGTGAGTATAAATTGTAGCCATCTGGTGTGATATCATTCTCGGCAATTTATGAGTATTGATATACGTTAAGCACATTGCTTGCCGAAGCTTGAGCAAGCATTTTTTTGATTTGTTGTGAATACAATATCCTAATTTGGGATATCTATAAACACAACATACCCTTGCCTCTATCTACGTGGAGGATAATGTGGTGAAATCAATATATTCTGTGGAATATAAAGCTGTTATTGATGCGCTTGTGGCAGAGCGTAAACATGCTGGGATAACTCAATCTCAACTGGCCAATAAATTAGGCAAGCCTCAGTCTTTTGTTTCAAAGATCGAGAGCAGAGAGCGAAGACTTGATATCATTGAGTTTTTTCATATTTGCAGAGCTATGGGTAAAGATGGCGTTGAAATTCTGCGTTCTGCTGGGATTTGCTAAACTGCTGCTGAGTGCTTGATTGTTATTTTTGTGTTCTGTCGGTCGAACTTTATTGAGTTTTATAAATCCTGTCATCTTGGTGGCAGGATTTTTTTATTTTAAAGAGGCAACGTTCGAATTGCAGGCAAGTTCTTGCCTTATCCTTCGCCACGAGCTTGGCGACCATTTTAGCAAGTTCGGGTCAACTCTTTGTGGTTATTTTCAGCGCGGTTTCTCCCACGGATGAAGAATAAAAAAGGGCTACTTGCTTGGCACAAGTAGCCCTGAAAATCAGCACAAAGAGTTGACCCGTGCTCGCGATCAATCTCAATCTCAATCTCAATTCAATTCAATTCAATTCAATTCAATTCATGCAAATCCAATAGAACCTATTAAATTACAATACAATTTTTACCCATTCATCATATTTAATAAACCATTTGTGACGGTGTATACGCCAACATTTTCGGAATGCTTTTGCATTAGGTCAACGGTTTGCGGATGACAGGTAAAGAGGAATACCTGATTGTGCGCTGCTAATTCAGCAATTGTTTCTGCTGTGCTTGCGGCTCTTGTTGGATCAAAATTTACCATGATGTCATCCATGATGACGGGTAATGGCTCATTTTGCCCTGAATGACTTAAAATATGCCCAAGTCGCAACGATAAATAAAGCTGCTCCACGGTTCCGCGACTTAATTCTTCCGGCTCACGACGTGTTCCATCTTCTGCCAGTGCAAAAATGTTTTCTTCACCAAGCGGCTTGAATACACCACTGTATGCACCTTTTGTAATTGTCTTGAAGAAAGTTCCGGCCTGTTTAACCACTTCTGGCTGTTGTTCACGTTCAAACCGCTCACGGGCACGGGATAAAAGATGTTCGGCAATACGGAATCGTGCCCATTCTTTTGCTAACCCGTTTGCTTCTTCTTTAAGCTCTTCACTTTGAATTCTTTGACGCGCTTGTTCTTCAGTTGAAGTCAGTTTTTCCTGCTCAACTTTAGACTGAATAAGCTTCTGCCGCAGTTCTTCTTGCTCTTGCTCTTTTTCTAGGATGGTTGCGGATAACTCGGATGCTTTTACTGCAAGCTCCTGTTCGCTCTGCTGACCTATTCGAGCTGTGAGCTGTTCGATATCACCATCTTCACTGGCAGCTGTGAGAGAAGCCTTCAGAGCGTTAAATGCAGATACTATTTCTTGCTGTTGTACGTAGAGCGCATGTTTTGTTCTGAAAGATTCTTCGTCTGTGGCACTTGCGGCTGTAAATAATGCATGAATCTCTTCTTCAAACTTCACTAAAGAATCGCGAAGAATTTTTGCGGATTCAACATCTTTGTGCAATGCTTCAGAGAGACTTTTACCGGCGGTTTGGGCAGCTTGAGACTCTGTTAAAATACGAAGTAACTTATCTTGCGTCGCACTGCGCTTAATGGTGCGATCAAAAGCATATTCCGGCTCAATTCCGGCTGCCGCACAAAGAGCGTCTTGCTGCTTTGAAAAAGCTTCAAGAACACCATGTACAGAGGCTTTGCGAGCCTTTAGGTCGGAAAGGTGACTAATATTAGATTTGGCGTCTTTAATAAGCTGTAAGGTTTCGGGAATGTGTTGAACTCGTAACGTTGACGATAAGTCACGCTGTAAAAGCCATTGTTCCACCTTTACATTGACTGTTGTTAGAACCTCGTCAGCCTCTTGATCAATGCGGCTTCCTTTTTCGAACTGTTCCAACGCTTCATCATGCTGCTTTTGAGCAAGAGTCAGCTTTTCCTGCAACGCATCACATGCCATTAAGCCACGCTGCATATCTTCAAATAAATCTTCTGCCTGAAGCAGACATTCTTCGGTTGCAGTCGGTTGTGGAAATAGTAATGGAGCTTCATTCATAACAGCTAAAATATCTTGCTGTTTGGCTGCTTGTTTCTTTTTCCGCTGCACAGTTACCAGCACAAAGCCCGCTATTGCCAACACAATAACTGAAAGCCCACAATACAAAGTGTATGGCGGAGCTGGAACAAATTTTGGAAGAGCGGCTATACCCGCACCTACAACACCTACGGATGTCGCCATCATAAGTGCTGAGTTGTTTGAACCAGTTTCCGTAGCAAGAACCATTGGTAATCTGGTGCGAACAGTCCGTAACATTTCTTTATTTTTTTGTAGATCAACTGGTGCGGAATTTTGCTCATCTTTTAGAGCGGAAAAACGCATAACATCGGCATTCTGTTCAAATTCATATGTGCGCTGCTCAATATTGCGCCGCGCATCGTCAAGAACTCCGGCAAGACGTGATGCTTCGTTCTGAGCAAGATTTGCTGCCTGCTTTGCTGAATCTATTTGCTCTTCTAACTGCGCGACTTCCCGTCGTGTGTTGTCTGACAAATCAAATGCAACCACTCGTTCAGCATTCCAGTCACTGCCAAGCTGCCCAAAAGTTTCTGTAAGATCGCGTTCGAGAGTTTTTTGTTCCAGCTCAAGCTGTTCCAATTCACTCTTTTTTCCCGCCACCACAGCTTTTTCGTCGCTTAATGCACGTACAACGTCCTGCTGCTCCACAAGCTCAGTATTAACCTGTGCCTGCTGTGCTTCAATATCTCGCTTTGTCGCTTCAATACTGCTTTTGAGCTTGGATAATTGCTCCCGCTTTTCTTGCACACTTTCATTACGACTATCGAACCGAGATAATCCTTCAGACGGAAATTCAATAAGCGGTTGAACAGCCTCAAGCGCTGCCTTCTTTTCTTTGTATTCGGTTAAAATACTCCACAGACGAATATCCACATTTACGGTTCCGGCTTCAATGCCTAACTCGCGCAAGAGAACGGTTCGCTCTGCAAGCTCTTCTTCAAGTTCAGAAATTTTTTGTGAAACTGCCAAGTACGCTGATACGCTGTCATCACTGGCATTCATGTCTTTGCGAAGCTGTTCAAGCTCTTTGAGATTTTTATTCAATGGCAGAACTTTGCCACCTTTTTTAAATAATGCCTCTCGTTTTGCTGAAAGATGCTTCATAACATCTGTGTACGAAGCGCCACCACCATGAACAGTTCCGTACAAAGCATTACGCACAGCATCACCTGTTAACGCATCTTTGCTCTGTAGTTCTGTAAGAGAAAAACCATACACGTTTGTGTACAAGTCACGCGAAACATTGCCGAGTAATGCCTGCAAGGCAGACTCATCCATCTGGCTACCATCAGCACCAGTGATGCCAACACGCTTTGGCTTAAAGGAGCGTTCAAGGCGGAGTGCACCAAACTTTTGTGTATCAAGCCCCAGTACACCGGCATGATTACCACCGCGAAGCGGCTCATGGTGCGAAATATTTTTTCCTTTTCGCGGGAGCCCGAAAAGCATGTACCGTAAAAAAGACAAACAGGTGGATTTCCCCGCTTCGTTATTTCCAAGAAAAACGTTCACACCGGAAGAAAATCCAGAAAGATCCTGTTCAGAAAAAACACCAAAGCCGTTTATATGAAGGTCAGTAATCCGCATTATTCTGCCTCCAACAAATCAAGGCATACATATTGTGCTTCTGTGGCAAGCTGGATCAGCTCTTCATCAGAAAGAATGGTTAAATGGCGTTTGCTCGTGGGAGAACCAAACAATTCACTTACTGAATCACGAAGTTCTGCCACACCATCTTCACTCGTCAGCTGGTCTGCAACAGTCAGCGCCTCACCAAGTAAATCTGGCCGGCTGCGCATAGCTTCAATATCCACATCCGGCTTACACGCCAGTTCAATATCTTTCAGCCAGACAAACGGGCTATTTTCCATTTGCCCTTCACGAATGCGCTCTGCAAGTTCTTTCACTGCGCCATTCTTTCGTAATTCCCCATCAAGGACGCTACGACCTTCCAGTACCAGGCGTACAATCACGCCTTTACACCCTTCAGACAATTGTTGAGAAATTTCATCAAGACGAGATTCAACAACTTCTTCAAGTGCATCAAGTTGTTCAACAGTAGAAATATCCACCGATTCAATTTTCCACTGGATTCTGCCAAGAGTATGGTGTCGGCTAGAAACTTGACCATCCGCAACATCAATTAGCAGACAGCCACGCTCACCTTGCTCATTAATATGCAGCCCCTGAATATTTCCAGAATAGGCAACAAACGGTTCCCGACTCACAATCTGTTGTTCGTGGATATGTCCAAGCGCCCAGTATTCAATGCCTGACTTTGCAAAGTCTGCCACACTCGCCGGAGCATATTGTTCAGAAGCTGCGACAGAATCCACAGTGCAATGCAGCACTGCTACCTGAAAAACATTGTCCTCGGTACGCGCATACAGCCTTGCAAGTTTTCTACGTTCGTTATGTTTTCCATGGCTCATGCCATGCACGACCGTAACAAGCTCCCCGTGTTCATTTTCAACACGCACTTGCTCGACAGCTTCTGTGCCGAAGATATGAACATTATCCGGAAAGCTGAAAGATTTTTCTGTTTCAAGCAGCGGGTCATGGTTGCCGTGAACAATAAAAACTCGAACCCCTGCATCGCGCATACGTTTACACGCATCAAGCAACGCAAAACGTGCCTTCAAACTCTGGTCTTCCTGATTATAAATATCACCAGCAAGTACAACAAAGAATGGACGTTCATTGCACGCAAGCTGCGTCAAACGCTCCAACGCCTCAAAAGTAGCAGAGCGCAGAACACTCGCCACCTGTGGTGAAACGTGAGCAACGCCCTTAAAGGCTGCATCCAGATGCAAATCTGCTGCGTGGATAAAAGAAAATGTCGGTTTCATGGATAGCGACCTTTTTGGTCTGTTATGAACATGCGATGCGTTGTTTTTTTAGGGAGTTTTTTTGCCTCCGGCGGCTTAAGAACCCTTTTGAAAAAGGGCTTCTTAAGAATCTCCTAAAACTTTTATTCGCGAGTTCAGCACGTTTTTATTATTCTTTCGCGGCTATTAACCACTACCTTGGGACTTTTGAGGAGTGGAGGTGCAAAAGATTTATTAAATATAAAAAATTTACTTGTAAAAATTGGATTGTAAAAAGATATGGCTAAAAAAAAATATTTTTTAGCTATTTTTTCAAGTCAGTAAATTTAAATTTTATCGATAAGTTCGTTCCCTACATCGAAGGGATGTTCCCATGTTGGCAAACAGATAAATTTTTCTGTAGGCAAAACAATTCGCCATGCATGAAGAAACATTCCCTGCGGATTCGGGGAGCCGTTATATTTTACATCCCCGATAATAGGGTGATTTCTACTAGAAAGCTGCACGCGGATCTGATGCGTTCGTCCTGTTTGTAATGATATCTGCAGCAAAGATTTTTTATCCGTTACGAGCAGCGGAGTAACAGTACAAAGTGAATCTTTGCCCTCACCGGTCTCGATACGTTCTTTGCCATCTTCCTGCGTCTGTTTGCTCAGTTGATCATGAAGTTGCACAGCTTCGGAATGTTCCCATCTACCTTCAACCCATGCAAGGTAATGCTTACCCAGCGCATGTTCGTTGCGTAAAAGTTCATGCAATTCCTGCAAACGGGTATAGCTAGTCGCAACCAGCAACAGGCCGGATGTGTTTTTATCTAATCGATGAGCAGGCGTCGGGCAAAAAGGTGCATCTGCATATTTTAATTTCAAGCGTGTCGTAACAGCGTCAGTATGACCTGTTCCCGGTTGAACCGGTAAGCCAGCAGGCTTGTGCAAAACAAGCAACCCATCAGCTTCACCGACAATCGTCAGCTCAATATTTTCTTTTGCGGAACCTTGTTCCTCTTTTCTCTGTTCAGAAGAGAGCCCTGACTCATCAATAGTATAAGGCGGAATCCGCACCATATCGTCCAGCTCCAACCGAATAAAAGGCTTCGTACGCCCTTTATTTACACGCACCTGTCCGGTTCTGATCCAGCGCATCATTGCGCTTTTAGGAACATTTTTATCAACTCTGCGTTGCAAAAACTGCAACAACTTCTGACCGGCTTCCTCCGGCGTTACCGTAACAAATTCAACCTGTCCCATGTAGATCCTTTATTAGCCACGATAGATTATCTCTGAAGGGTCTGCTACGCGTGCTTCTCTCCGACGTAAGGCGGGTTCACCTCAAGGGCACTGTCCGCTTGAGCCTTTTAGGGCTGACAAAAATTCGTGCTCACGCAAAACGTTCGAATATTCAAATTTTGTATCCCGCAGTTGTACTGCAACATATTTCAATTGGCTACTACGGAGAAGTTATCTACAAGGTGTTCATAACTCCTATCAGTGGAAAATGTTCGTAACTTTTGTATCTCACTTTTTTCAAAGAGAAATCAAACAACATTTTACGAACATTTATCTTTGTACATAACTTGTTCCTAACAACTAAAGAGAAGGTTCATCACGAAATCCAAACAATTAAGTATTCCCCCTACGATAATAAAAAGGGAGATCACTCCCATAAAAAAAGCCCCGTAAAAGGGGTAAAGGGGACAGTGTCCCCTTGCGGGGGTACAGGGGGGGCGGCGCCAGTCAACCGTTCGCGAGTCTGCGAGCGGTACGGGAACAAGTGCCCTTGGGGTGAGCCCGCCTGTCCGCCGGAGGCAATAAAATACTCAAAAGCCCCCGACAAAGCAGGCTACAAACAATAATCGTAAGAATTATTTTTTATGATTTTTTTTAGCCTGCTGACCT
This sequence comes from Halodesulfovibrio sp. MK-HDV, assembly GCF_009914765.1. Lineage (NCBI taxonomy): Bacteria > Pseudomonadati > Thermodesulfobacteriota > Desulfovibrionia > Desulfovibrionales > Desulfovibrionaceae > Halodesulfovibrio > Halodesulfovibrio sp. MK-HDV. The sequence goes on from NZ_WYDS01000017.1 coordinate 92,463, forward strand.
ATTTCGAACATAACACCCGCAGAATGCCTTGAAATGAGGGAAGATAGCCCGTGGCTCATGTTGTCGAAAAAAACAGGCTCAGAACGGCGATTGCTTGGCTTACCCTTTGTTTTTTGATATATAACTAAGGTTACGTTGCCTGATTTTATATACAAGAAATTTAACGGCAACTTTTGCTAATAACCAACCAGAAGTAGTATATTTATTTTGCTGAAAAACGGGCTGAGAAATTTCCTCGAACAACAGTATCCTGAAAAGGATCTGCGTAACTGGTTCGACCCCCTCACGATACACTATGGTGATGTAGAAAAAAGTGTATCCGTGGCCTTTCCTCACGCTTTTTTCGGCTCATGGTTCACTACACACGGAAAAGCTGCTCTGGAACAGGCTGTACGGGATTACATTAGTCCTGAAGTGGTTGTGTTGTATGACACTCCCCTTGCGGACCCGACACCTGTTACAACGACACAAGTAGCGCCTCCATCAGGTACAACTGTGCAGGAGCAAACTGCACCGGTAATTAGCCGTACAATGCTCAACAATCAGTTCACATTCGATACGTTTTTGCACAACGCTAAAAATGTGTTTCCTGTTGCGAGTGCTAAGGAAGTTGCCAAAGCGGATATTTCCCCAAAATATAATCCGTTAGTTATTGCAGGCCCTTCCGGAAGCGGAAAAACCCATCTATTGCGTGCTATTGCACACTCAATCATCGAACATCGCGGAGAAAATTCAATGTTCTTAGGGAACGTTGAAGATCTTGCTGCGTTGTATCAGGACGGCAGCCCCGGCGCCCGATTTGAGATGCGCAAAAATATTGTTCAGAAAGATTTTTTCTTGCTGGATGATTTGCAACGGTTGGAAGAGTTTCCAATTCTACAAGAAGAGTTGATAGCGCTCTTTGATGCATTCCATGACAATAATAAGCAGATGGTATTCTGTTGTACGGATGGATTGACTGCACATGACTTTTTGCTGCCCACCTTACGCTCCCGTCTGGAGTGGGGACTGCTGGCTCAACTGAAGCCGCAGGATATGGACATCAGAATAAAATATGCCACCAACCATCTGAAAGATAATCAAATAAAGCTGACAAATGATCAGATCATTTTACTCTGTCAGCGCTTTGATAACTTTAGATTGTTACAGGGTGTGCTGCTTAAATTGGCGGCATTTAAAGACCTTATGCACACTGAAGTATCTGAATATGAATTTAATCAGATTATCGAGCACACGGATAATACAAAATCCAATCCGCTTACCTCTGACATTATTATAGGGGTGGTAGCAGAACACTACATGCTACAGACGAAAGATTTGTTGAGTGAAAAACGACATCAGAAAATCGTACTCGCAAGACAAGTTGCCATGTACCTGACCCGTACACTGCTTGGTTCTTCGTATCCTGCACTTGGCAGAATGTTCGGCGGAAAAGACCATTCTACAGTTATCTATGCAGTTAATAAAATTAAGAAATTTATAGTTACGAACAAAGATACGAAACTTTTAATAAACGAGCTGAAGGAAAAGTGCTTAACTGCCACGAAATAAAAAACACTCCTTCAGTTACGCGCACCCGGTTACTAACGGGTGAATTAAAGTGACATAAAAACTCTATGCAAAATCAATCATTTATCTCAGTTAATAACATAGTGACACCCCCTACAACAACTACAAGGAGATCATATGTATTTAAAAGTATTTAAAGAAGACGTCATTGACGGTCTCCTGAAAGCTGCGAATATCATTCCTGCCAAGACGGGAGCAGCCTACTTACGTTCCATCTGGCTTAGAGCCGAAGGCGGTACACTGCAGATTTTTTCCACTGACTCAAATATTGAATTCAGCGGTAACTATACAGCAGAGGTAACAGAGGAAGGACTGGCTGGAGTTCAAGGCAGAGCATTTGTTGATCTGGTTAAGAAAATGCCTACAGGCGAAATCACTCTTCGTCTTGAAGAAGACAGCAAGAACCTTCTTATTGAACAAGGAAGAAAGCGTTACAAGCTTCCTGTAAACGAAGCGACTTGGTTTCAGAACTTCTCAGATTTCCCTGAAGCAAATTCAGTTTACTGGTCAGGAGACTTCCTTCAGGAAGTAATCGATAAAATTTCTTTTTGTATTTCTGATGAAGACACCATGGAAGCGATCGCTTGTCTTGCCATCAAACCAAAGGAAGACCAATACATTGAAGCCTGCGGTCTTAACGGACACCAGTTCTCAATGCAGCGTTTCCTTAATGATGAACTACACGCACTGCTTCCAGAAGACGGTATTCTTTTACAGAAGAAATATCTGAACGAACTTAAAAAATGGCTCGGTGGCGACGAAATCGAGTTGAATATTGATAATAAACGTCTCTTCTTCCGTACTGGCGATAAGCGTGAGGTTTTCACTATTCCTCTGTCTTACTACCAGTATCCTGATTACAATTCATTCTTATCCCGCCTGGGTTGTGATGATGTGACCAAGCTTTCTGTTGATCGTAAGCTTATGATCGACGCACTTGATCGTCTCCTCATTTTCAACACAGACAACAATCGCTGCACCTACTTCACCTTTAACGGCAGTGAAGTGGAGCTTGCATCTCAGGGACAGGAAGTAGGCATAGCAAAAGAATACGTGGACGCAGAAGTTTCTGGTGACATAGAAAAAATCGCGTTCCCGACACGTAATCTGATCGAAATCCTCAATCACTACCAATCCGAAAAGTTGACCTTTATCCTTACCGGTACAGAAGGCCCATGTGGTTTACGCGGTAGTGACGATCCTGAATACACAGTGATTATTATGCCAATGAAGATTGTAGAAGAGACTTACTACAGCGAGGAAGAAGTTTAATGACTAATAAGAGTCAGTATACTGCGGACAGTATCCAAATTCTTGAGGGACTTTCCGCGGTTCGTAAACGTCCTGCGATGTATATCGGCAGTACGGACGTTCGCGGTTTACATCATCTCGTATATGAAGTTGTTGATAACTCCATTGATGAAGCCATGGCAGGATTTTGTGACAAGGTCACAGTAAAGATCCATCTTGATAACAGCGTAACTGTTCAAGATAACGGCCGTGGTATTCCTGTTGATATGCACCCGAAAGAAAAACGCCCAGCGGTAGAAGTTGTTATGACTGTTCTGCACGCAGGCGGTAAATTTGATAACGATGCTTACAAAGTATCCGGCGGCCTGCACGGCGTTGGTGTTTCTTGTGTAAACGCGTTGTCAGAATCTCTTGAAGTCATCATCGACAGAGATGGTTCCCGCTACAAACAGCGCTACGAGCGTGGTGTTCCTGTTACCGGCGTTGATGAGATAGGTACTTCAAGACGCCGTGGTACAACCATCCGCTTCCGTCCTGATGAAGAAATTTTTGAAACGAACCAGTTTATTTTTGAAACGCTTAAAAAACGTTTTGAAGAACTCGCATACCTTAACTCCGGTCTTGAGATTTCATTTAGCGATGAACGTTCCGGTGAATCTTCTGTTTTTAAAGCAGAGGGTGGTATTAAACAGTTTGTAAAAGACATGAACACCGGCGAAGGTGGCATGCATTCTATTATCTACGGTAGCGGTAACGGTACCGGAGCACATAAGAATATCTTTGTTGAATATGCATTGCAGTACAATGCCAGCTACAAAGAAAACTTACTGACTTTTTGTAACAACATTCGCACCAAAGAGGGTGGTACTCACCTTCAGGGCTTTAAAACAGCACTTACCCGCGCAATCAATGCCTACATTCAGGCAGCAGATTTGCCGCGTAAGTACAAAGTAAAGCTTTCCGGTGATGATGTTCGTGAAGGTCTTACCGGCGTTATCAGCGCAAAAATTCCTCAGCCGCAGTTTGAAGGCCAGACAAAAACAAAACTTGGTAACAGTGAAGTTGCCGGTATTGTGTCTACCCTCGTGTACGAACAGCTGATGACCTATTTTGAAGAAAATCCGAAAGACGCACGTACAGTAATTGAAAAAGCTGTTGATGCGGCTCGTGCTCGTGATGCTGCGCGTAAAGCAAAAGATCTTGTGCGCCGTAAAGGTGCTCTCGGTGACAACTCACTGCCGGGTAAACTTGCTGACTGCCAGTCTAAAAAGCCGGAAGAGTCTGAACTCTACATCGTGGAAGGTGACTCTGCGGGTGGTTCTGCGAAACAGGGTCGTGACCCTAACTCGCAGGCTATTCTGCCTCTTCGTGGTAAAATCTTGAACGTTGAAAAAACACGTTTCGACAAGATGCTCGCGAACAAAGAGATTAAGGCGATGATTACCGCAATGGGTGCCGGTATCGGTGAAGAAGATACTGATTACGATAAACTCCGCTATCATAAGATCGTTATTATGACAGATGCGGACGTGGACGGCGCGCACATTCGTACGCTGCTGCTCACTTTCTTCTTCCGTCAGTACCGCGAACTTATTCTCCGTGGTCACCTCTATATTGCACAGCCTCCATTGTACCGTGCACATTCGTCGCGTTTTGAGCGTTTCATTAAAGATGATGAAGAGCTCACAACGTTCCTTCTTGAACGCGTAGTGAAAGACCTCGTTATTGTAGGCGCTAATGGCGTAGAATTCGCCGGAGAGGACCTAAAAGGACTTTTAGCTACCGTGCGTTCCATTAAAGGAAAAATGCGTGAGGTAGAGAATGTGGGCGTTAAAGATGATCTTTTCCGCGCCTTCCTTGATCACGATAAACGTCTTTTCCCTGAAAACTTCGAAGAAGAGAAACTTAACGGACTTGGCGCGCTGCTCGAAGAGCGTGGTTATTCCGTAGCTATCGAGAAAGAAGAAGATGAGATTGATTCTCGCACCTTCCTCGTTTTTGAAGATTTAAACGGACACCGTACCCGTATCGGTACAGAGTTCTTCAACTCCAAAATGTACAAGGTTCCGTACATTGCCTTTGATGATCTGCGCAGTATGTGCGGTGGTCTAAACTTCACCTTACGTCGTAAAGACAATGTGTCCGAAGTGGATGACGTACTCGATCTGGTAGATACCGTTATGCTGGAAGCTCGCAAAGGGTTGAACGTACAGCGTTACAAAGGTCTTGGTGAGATGAACCCTGATCAGTTGTGGGAAACTACAATGAACCCGGAAAACCGCGTGTTCTTGCAGGTCAAAATTGATGATGCGGAAGAAGCAAGTGAAACCTTTGAGAAACTCATGGGTGACAAAGTAGAGCCGCGCCGTGAATTCATTGAACGAAATGCGCTTAACGTGCAGGAACTGGATATTTAGGAGAGGTACGTGTCACTAGAACCGCAAATTACTATCGAAGAGGAACTCAAGAAAGCATATCTTGAGTATTCCCTCAGTGTTATTGTCGGCCGTGCTATTCCGGATGCCCGAGATGGTCTTAAGCCGGTACACAGACGTATTATGTATGCACAGCATGAGCTGGGCAACTCTTACGGCCGTGGCCATAAAAAATCAGCCCGTATCGTCGGTGACGTAATTGGTAAGTATCACCCGCATGGTGACTCTGCTGTTTACGATGCGTTGGTACGTATGGCGCAGCCGTTCGCAATGCGCGATCCGCTTGTTGACGGCCAGGGTAACTTTGGTTCCATCGACGGCGATGCCGCAGCGGCAATGCGTTACACTGAATCACGCATGTCCCGTCTTGCTGGTGAGTTCCTTAGCGATATCGAAAAAGAAACTGTCGAGTTCCGTGCTAACTACGATAACACTCTTCTCGAACCAAGTGTGCTGCCTACCAAGGTGCCTAACTTACTGCTTAACGGTACTTCCGGTATTGCGGTTGGTATGGCTACCAACATTCCGCCGCATAACCTTGGCGAATTGATTGGCGCACTCTTTCTTTTGCTTGAAGACCGAGACACCACCGTGTCCCAGCTTATGGAGCACGTAAAAGGTCCTGACTTCCCGACCGGCGGTTTCTGCTACGCGGGTAAAGGTCTTGTGGATGCATATAATACCGGTCGCGGTACTGTTAAAGTTCGCGGTAAGCTTGAAATTGAAGATCGCAAAAAAGGACTTCAGTCTCTCGTAATCAGAGAGATTCCTTACGCACTCAACAAGTCTTCACTGGTAGAAAAAATTGCTTCTCTCGTTAACGATCGCAAAATCGAAGGTATTACAGATCTTCGTGACGAATCTGACCGTAGAGGTATTCGCGTTGTTATCGACCTGAAGCGCGGCACTATTCCTGAGATTGTTATTAACTCCCTGTACAAGTTTACTCCGTTGGAAACCTCCTTCGGTATCAACATGTTGGCTGTTTATAACAACAAGCCACAGCTTCTTAACTTACGCACCGCGCTGCTTCATTTCCTTGATCACCGCCGCGAAGTTATTATTCGTCGTACTCGTTACGATCTGCGTAAAGCAGAAGCACGCGCACACATTCTCGAAGGTTTGCGTATTGCTCTCGATAACATTGATGAAGTGGTTAAAATTATTCGTGCATCTTCCAATGCACAGGATGCAAAACTTGCTCTTAAAGAACGTTTTGAACTTTCAGATGTTCAGGCACAGGCCATTCTCGATATGCGCCTCCAGCGTCTGACCAACCTTGAGCACGAAAAACTTCTTGAAGAATACACCGAGCTTTTGAAAGTGATCGAATATCTCACATCTATTCTCGAAAACAGAGAAGTACTTCGTGGCGTTATTCGTGAAGAACTTGAATATATTAATGAAAGATATACTACACCTCGTCGTACCGCTATTGAGTTCGATGAACTCGACGGCATTGAAATCGAAGATCTCATTCCTGACGATGACGTAGTAATTACCCTTTCCCGCCGTGGCTACATTAAGCGTACTACACTTGAAGTGTACCGTGCTCAGCGTCGTGGTGGTAAAGGTATTGCCGGACTGCATACAGGTGACGGAGACTTTGTTCAGGACTTCCTGACTACCTCCAACCATCAGCATCTGCTTCTCTTCAGTAACAAGGGACGTATGTTCCAGATGAAGGTGCATCAGGTTGCAGAAGGTTCCCGTACTGCGAAAGGCGTACATATCGCGAACCTGTTGCCGCTCGAAAACAGTGAGTGGATCACAACAGTTCTGTGCGTACGTGACTTTGAGCCGGATCGTTTCTTCCTCTTTGCTACCAAGAACGGCATGGTTAAGCGTTCAAGCGCTGAACTGTACAAGAAAAGCCGTCGAACCGGCATCATTGCTGTTGGTCTTAAAGAAAATGACGAACTGATCATGGTTCGTGAAGTTGACGACGGCTGTCAGACTGTTCTGACAACAGCATCCGGTATTGCTATCCGCTTCTCATGCACCGATGTTCGTGCAATGGGTCGTTCCGCAACCGGCGTAAAAGGTATTGCTCTCAAAGGCGAAGACAAGGTTGTAGCTTGTGTAACCCTGCGTGAAGATACTGATTGCGAAATTATGACTGTTGCAGAAAACGGCTACGGTAAACGTACCCGTATTGATCTTTACCGTATCCAGACTCGTGGCGGTAAAGGTATTATCAACTTCAAGGTCACACCGAAAACCGGTAAAGTGCTCGGCGCAATCCCAGTACTCCTTGAAGATGAACTTATTCTTCTGACTTCCGATAACAAAGTTATCCGCATGGGAGTTAAAGAAATTCGTTCTGTAGGTCGCGCAACACAGGGTGTACGTCTGGTTAACATGGCCAAAGGCGGACACGTTGTAGGGTTTGACCGTGTTCTTGAACAACAGCAGGACGATCAGGAATAGCGAATGAACCGAAGCGTTCTCTTGCTTCTTGTGATGGTAATCATCCTCATCTCCGGCTGCATGCAGTCGGAGACTGAGGATGAACTTTCCAAAGCTCGCAAAGCATTTATTAATAAAGAGTACACGGAAGCAGAGCGGTTTTATCAACGCTATCTGCGAGATAACGATGATGGTGCAGAACGCTGGAAGGTCTGGAACCGTCTTGTAGAAATTACCGGCACAGTTCGGGGAAATAAAAACAGAGCCATCGAGTTGCTCGATGCAATGTTGCTGGAATATTCAGGTGACTCCGCACGCTACAGACAGATTCTCATAAGCAAAGGGAATATGTTCATAGAGAGCGGGCTCTGGTCTGAAGCAACAATAGCTTGGTCACAGTTATTAAGTGCTCCTGAAGTTACAATCGATGAAGAAGCCACAGCCTATGCGAATCTCGGCAAAGCGTATCTTATGCGTGGTGATTACGGGTTGGCAGTGGATGCATTTAAAGATTGTCGCGAGCTTGAGTACGATAACCCTGAGCACAAACAATACTGTATTTATGACCTGTCACAGGCGTATGCCTATCTCGGTAATTATATTGAAGCAGAACAGAATTTGAATAATTTGTTGCAATATGAGGGCGTCGAAGTAACACTCATGGCGCGCGCTAAGCTGTTGCTTGCAGATATCTATGAACAGCAGGAAAAGCCGCGTAAAGCTATAACTCTGTTGCAGGAAATTCGCGATACCTACCCGAATCCGCGAGTCGTGGAGTTCAGGTTGAAGAATTTACAGAAATAAATTTATTGATTTAGGTAGATTTATTTTTTGCCTCCGGCGGGCAGAGGGGGAACCCCGTTTTTTAAAAAAACGAGGTTCCCCCTCTGCACTCCCCCTCCTGAAAAATAGTAAGGGGGACGAGGTTTTTATTAATTGGCTAACAATTAATCTATGTTGAAGAAAAAAGACCTTATCGCGGTCAAGGGGGCGCCCCCCTTGCGGGTGCAGGGCGGAGCCCTTGCCCCTCGGAGAGCCGCCAGAGGCATAACACACACATCTTCACAGTAAGTACAATCGTACTTATATTAATAAATGGTGTGATCAAAAATTGTCTTTTTTGAAGACAGAGCATACAACCGTTCCGGTCGAAGAGAGACTGGGAGGAGATATATATGATTTGCGAAGTATTACATTACCCGGACAGCCGCCTTGCAGAAAAAAGCAAGCCTGTCGAAGAAGTTACCAAAGAAATTAGAGAGCTTGCTGCGAACATGGTTGAGACCATGTACGAAGAAGAGGGCGTTGGCCTTGCCGCACCGCAGGTTGGTGCGTTGCATCGTCTTGTTGTTATCGACGTATCCGGCCCTGAAGTACGTAACGAACTGATGACACTTATTAATCCAGTTATTCTTTCTGCAGATGGCTCTTGTGATTCTGAAGAAGGCTGTCTGTCAGTTCCAGGTTACCGCACCAAGCTTAAGCGTTCCGAGACTGTCGTTGTTAAAGCGCAGGATTTGGAAGGTAATGACGTTACTATTGAAGCGGATGGTCTTCTTGCTATTTGTTTGCAGCATGAACTTGATCATCTTGATGGTGTGCTCTTTATCGATAAAATCAGCCGTCTTAAACGTTCCATGTACGACAAAAGAGTGAAGAAATGGCAGAAGCGGTAAGTAAACTTCGCGTTGTATACATGGGCACTCCTGAGTTTGCGGCAACAATTCTTGACCGTGTTTCTCAGTGGGATGGAGCTGAAGTTGTAGGCGTGTATTCACAGCCGGATCGTCCTTGTGGACGTGGTCAGGTGTGCAAGCCTTCTGCTGTAAAATCGCTCGCCCTTGAAAAAGGCTTCGATATTTATCAGCCGTTGAATTTTAAAGAAGATGCGGATGTTGAGCAGCTTAAAGCACTCAAGCCTGATGTTCTTCTTGTTGCTGCGTATGGACTTATTCTTCCACAGCGTGTGCTTGATATTGCAACGCATGGCGCAATTAATGTTCATGCATCTTTGTTGCCTAAATATCGTGGCGCAGCGCCTATCCAGCGCGCAATTATGAATGGTGACCCTGTTACCGGCATCACTATTATGCAGATGGAAAAGGGCTTGGACTCAGGGCCTATTCTGTTACAGCGTGCGCTTGCTATTGGCATTGACGATACTGCGGGCACCCTGCATGATGAACTTGCAGTGCTCGGCGGCGAATTATTGGTTGAATCACTGCAAAAGCTCGTTGTTGGCGATTTGCACCCGAAAGTGCAGGATCATAATCGCTCTACCCATGCTGCAAAATTAGTTAAAGCAGACGGGCTGTTGGACTGGAGTAAATCTGCTTTGGAATTACACGCGCATTTACGTGGTATTTCTCCTTGGCCGGGTGGATATTTTATCCTTGAACGTGCCGGTAAGAAGTCTGTCCGTGTTGCTATTGAACCGGGTACAATCGGCCCTGACCTTGAAGAAGTTATTAAGCCGGGAACAGTACTTGGATTGCAGGATGACGCTATTGCTATCGCAACCGCTGACCGTGCGTACTTAGTACGTAAACTGCGCCCTGCGAATAAAAAAGTGATGGACGCCAAAGCATTTGCCTGCGGGTATCTTGCTCAGTGTGATGATGCTACCTGTTCAGGCGAAGGGCTTTGTTAACATAAAGAATAAAATGCTGTTTCATAAAAAAGATCTCGATAATCCAGAACGGTATTACGGAGCTCGTAAAAGGCTATTTATTGGCTTGATTACGGGCACTTCTGCTTTGCTGTGTGCAATTTTGCTTGCAGGGTGGATTATCCCGTTCATTGGTTTTTCCAATATTCATCCATCATTACCGTATATTTTTGGTCTTCTTTTCGGTTCGGCTATTTTTTGCATCAGCTGGGCAACCCTCGGGCTTGTTTTGCAGATTCTTAAAGGCAGAGCCGTGCTTGGAAGTGCTAAAATGCGTGGTTTAACGATTCGAATATTCCTGCCGTTAATGACGATGTTTGCCCGTTTGCTGGGTATACAAAAGTCCAAAGTTCGGCAGTCGTTTATTCGTGTGAATAATGAATTAGTGCGATCCGAGAACGGTAAGTTCGAAGCAAACGATATTTTAATTCTTACGCCGCATTGTTTGCAGGCAAGCGACTGTTCGCTGCGCCTTTCCTACAATGTTGATAACTGTAAGCGCTGCGGGCGTTGCCCCGTGGCTATGCTGCTCAAATTACGTGATCATTACGGCGTAAAGTTTGCCATTGCGACAGGTGGCACAATCGCCCGTCGTATTGTGGTGAAAGAACGACCAAAATTTATTATTGCCGTGGCATGTGAGCGCGATCTTACTTCCGGTATCCAAGATACATATCCGCTCCCTGTGTATGGCGTATTGAATGAACGTCCGTGCGGCCCGTGTCTTGATACAACCGTGCCGGAGCTTTCAATGGAACGCGCTTTGCGTATGTTCATCAATAATCCAGCGCCGCCGTTGCTTTTCGAAGCTGCATTCGGTCACGCTGATACAAAGTGTTAAAAGACACAACGAAAGAAATTTTCAAGGAATATATATGGTAAGACTTAAAGATTCAGCATTACCGCCAGCTCGTTCGGTTGCGCTTGAAGTTATCTCACAGGTTTTAGATAAAGGCCGCGACGTTCAGGCAGCGCTGGATTACCAGCTCAACAACCAGAAGATTACTGCACAGGACTCTGCTCTGTGTACAGAGCTGGTGTATGGATTTTTGCGCTACAAAGGGCGTATTGAAGCTCTTTTGGGATTGTTCCTGAAGGATGGTTCGAAACTGCCTAAAAAAGCCGCGAACGTAATGGGGCTTGCAGCGTACGAAATGCTCTACCTTGACCGTATTCCTGTCTACGCATCCGTTGATTGGTGTGTAGGGTACGTAAAAAAACGTTTCTCATTAGGTCTTGGTAAACTGGCAAACGCTGTACTGCGTAACCTCGACCGTATGGGTGATAAAGTCCACGACATGGAATCGCTTCGTAAAGAAGGCATGTCAGACAACGCACTCTTAGCAGCATGGCATTCCATGCCTGAGTGGATTGTTACTTCATGGATGGATGCATACGGGGCAGAACGTACCCAGATTCTTCTCGCAAACGCTCAGAAGCATGCACCGCTCGGTATTCGCGTTAACCAGACATTTGAAGCCGGTATGGATCTCGTTAACGAGCTTTCAGACGACGGCAAAAGCACCAAGACTATCGGTTACGGTGTAATGTATCCAGCAGGTGCTCAGCCAGCAGAGCTTAAAACCATGATCAACGACGGCCTTGTTTCCCGTCAGTCCATGGCATCGCAGGAAGTTCTGCGTGAAGCTCATCCGGAAACTTGGGATGGACCAGTTTGGGACTGTTGTTGCGGACGTGGTGGTAAAACCTACGCGTTGCTCGAACAGGATGTGGACGTTACTTTTGCTTCTGATACTTCACGTAAACGTCTTTTGGGCTTTCGCGAAGAAGCAGAACGACTTGCAATGTATCCACCAGAATCCCTTCTTATGTCTGCTGCTGAGTCTCCAAAGAAAGGTTCTCCGTTTGAAGAAGAACCACCAGCGACCATTATTGCAGACGTACCATGTTCCGGCTTCGGTACTCTCTCTCGTCGTCCAGATGTGCGTTACCATCGCACAACCGAAGGTATTTCAGATCTCGTTGATGTTCAGAAAGCAATCATGGAGAACACATTCTCTGTTCTCAAAGAGGGCGGACTGCTCGTGTACATGACTTGTACAATTAACCCAGACGAGAACGAAAAACAGGTTCAGGCATTCCTTGAACGTCATCCAGAAGCTACACTCGAAAAAGAATGGAACACTCCAGACGATAGCGAGTACGGCGAATATTTCTACGTGGCGTTGTTGAGAAAGCCTTAAATAAAGACTTTGTTGCCTCCGGCGGGCAGGGCGTTGCCCCTGCACCCCACAAGGGGACGCGTCCCCTTGACCCCGATTAGGTATATCTCTTTTCTAGCGAATAAAAAAAGGGTGGAGTTTTTAACTCCACCCTTTTTCTGTTTGTGAAAGGTAGTGATGCAAAAGCCGCGAGTGAATCTTAAACAAAGAAAGACCTCGCAACTAAAAAGTTTTGAAGGGGGTCTGGGGGAAACTTTTGCAAAAGTTTCAGCCCAACCGCCGGAGGCAAGTTGTCACTTCTTTACCCATCAAAAAAGCCCTCACACCAATGGCGTGAGGGCTTCATTATTTCAAACTAAGAAGTAAGGGTAGCTTACTTCATCTGCTCTGCTACGTGATCCGCGCCAGCTTGAAGAGCTTCAGCGTTTTTAGGGATCAAGTGACCGTAGCGGGAGCTAATAACAGATTTAAGAGATTCTTTAACCTGTTCTAATGGCACACAGCCAGTTGCCTGCACGTAAGCGCCGAGTGCAACCATGTTTGCCATACGAGTGTTACCGAGGCCATCGGCGATTTCGTTAGCTGGCACTGTGTAGGTTGTTACACGGTCTTCAGCTTTAGCTGCATCAACGAGTGAGGAGTTCAGAATCTGAATGCCACCGTCGATGAGTTTAGGCTGAAATTTGTCGAGAGAAGGCTGGTTCATGATGATCAGAGCTTTAGGGCTCTGGATAATCGGTGAACCAATGTCTTCTGAAGAAATTACAACGGTGCAGTTTGCAGTACCGCCGCGCATTTCCGGACCGTAAACTGGGATGTAAGTAACTTCTTGGCCTGCTTCCATACCTGCGTATGCGAGCAGGTTACCAATGAGCATAACACCCTGACCACCGAAGCCGGCGATAATAACGTCCTGATACATGCTATTCCTCCCCGTCCTTGGTCACATCCTTGAATACTCCCAGAGGGAAGTAAGGAATCATTTCTTCAGTGATGCGAGTGTTTGCAGCGATTGGGTCCATTTTCCAGTTAGTAGGACATGCGGAGAGCATTTCTACAAAACCGAAACCTGTACCATTAATCTGCATTTCAAACGCTTTACGCAGAGCTTTTTTAGCGCGGCGAATGTTCTTAACAGAGTCAAGAGATACGCGTTCGCAGTAAGCTGTGCCGCCGAGACCACCGATGATTTCACTCATGCGGATAGCAAGGCCGTGTTCTTCAGCAGAACGACCGTTAGGAGAAGTAGTGGTTTTCTGGCCTACAAGAGTTGTAGGAGCCATCTGGCCACCAGTCATGCCGTATACGGTGTTGTTAACGAACACTACGGAGATTTTTTCGCCACGGTTAGCAGCATGAACAATCTCAGCAAGGCCGATAGAAGCCAAGTCGCCGTCACCCTGATAGGTGAAAACGAATTTGTCTTTATGTGCACGTTTAAGGCCGGTTGCTACTGCAGGAGCACGACCATGTGGTGCTTCAACTGCGTCTACATCAAGGTAGTTGTAGATAAATACGGAACAACCAATGGAGCCAACACAAAGGGTGTCGTCTACAAGGCCCATTTCTGTAAGCACTTCACCAACAAGGCGGTGTGCAACGCCGTGATGACAACCCGGGCAGTAATGCGTAGGGCGGTCAACCATGATTTCAGGTGCGTCGAAAACGAGTTTTTCAGACATTCCCTAGTCCTCCAAATGCTTGATGATAGGTGCGAGGAAGTCATCGGAACCAGGGAGGTCGCCTGGCATGTGACCGTGGAATTCGGAATCTGCAATACCACGTACGGAAAGGCGTACGTCGTCTACCATCTGGCCGCAGTTCTGTTCAATTGTAAGGAAGCGTTTGCCTTTTTTAGCAAGATCGCGAAGTACTTCAGATGGGAACGGGTACAGAGTCAGAGGACGTACCAGACCAACTTTTTTTCCTTCGGAACGCAGGCGGCGAACGGTAGATTTAACAATACGGCCAATGGAGCCGAATGCTACAATTACGAGATCTGCATCGTCGCATTCGAAAACGTCTGCGCGTGCTTCTACCTGCATTGCTTCATACTTAGACTGAAGGTTGCGGTTCTGCCCTGCAAGTGCACCATCTTCGAGGAAGAGGGACTTGAGCAGACGTTTTTTACGACCTTTTGCACCATCAATGCGCCAGTCTTCTGCGCCGTGGTTGTCAGCAGCTTTCGGTTCCCAAGGGGTTACCGGTTCTTTCATCTGGCCAACAATAGCATCAGCAAGAACGAGAACAGGGTTACGGTATTTAAATGCAAGGTCGAATGCCTCGATCATCATGTCGTAGCCTTCCTGACAGGTACCTGGAGCGAGAACGAGGGTACGGTAATCACCGTGTCCGCCGCCTCGGGTAGACTGGAAGTAGTCACCCTGAGAAGAACCAATGTCTCCAAGACCCGGACCACCACGGTTAACGTTAACAATAACACCTGGAAGCTCAGAGCCTGCCATGTAGGAAATAGCTTCCTGCATGAGAGATACGCCCGGAGAAGAAGAGGTGGTCATTGCACGCGCGCCGCCAGCAGCAGCACCGAGAAGCATGTTTGCTGCTGCTACTTCAGATTCAGCCTGAACAAATTCACCGTCGACAGTTGCCATTTCGGTAGAAAGAAATTCAGGAATATCGTTCTGTGGAGTAATAGGGTAGCCGAAGTAACAGGTACAACCAGCGGCAAGTGCGCCGCGGGACATCGCTTCGTTACCTTTAATGAAAATACGTTTTGTATCGGACATGGCTACTTCTCCTTTTTCTCTTCGCGATAGACCTTGATAACAAGGTCAGGGCAAATAAGCGCACAGGAAGTACAACCTGTACAGTTTTCCATGTCTTCTGCTTTTACCTCAGCCACTTTATACCCTTGCTGGTTAAAGCGGGAGGACTGGCAGATAATTTTCTTTGGGCAAACGGTAGAACAGAGCATGCAGCCCTTACACCGTTCTTCGCGGAATTCAACGCGCGCCATGTGTTCACCTCGACTTTATAAGTAAGATCAATATTTTGCCGTATGTTAGTTAGCAACGAACGGCTTGTTTATAGAGTAACGCGGATAATTATGTCAAAAGTGGGAGTGTATTACAATACCCATTATAAACATCTTCAAATGTTTAGAGAATCAGCATTGAATCCCCGTAACTGAATACGCGGAAGCCTTGTGATATGGCATCGGCGTAACCATCCAGCACGCGCTGCTTTGAAGCGAATGCGCTAATCATCATAAGCAACGTAGATTCCGGCAAATGGAAGTTTGTGATCATGTGATCCACAACATTAAATTTGTATCCGGGGTAGATAAAGATATTTGTCCACCCTTTGAACGGTGCAATGCTGCCTACTTCTCTAAAAGCGCCTTCCAATACACGGGAAGAGGTTGTTCCAACAGCGATAACTGGACGACCTTCTGCTTTTGCCCTGGCAATCTTCTGTGCAGTTTCTTCTGACAATTCAAGAAATTCTTTGTGCATTTCGTGTTCACGAATATCATCACAACGCACTGGTGAAAAGGTTCCGTACCCTACGTACAGAGTTACTTCTGCCCATTCAATTCCGTTTTGTGAAAGCTGGTCACGCATTTCTTCAGTAAAGTGTAGACCGGCAGTTGGCGCAGCAACGGAACCAAGCTGGCTATCGTCTGCGTAAACTGTCTGGTAGCGATCTTTATCCGCTGTGGTGTCCTCGCGTTTAATGTACGGAGGCAGCGGCAGATGCCCTTGCTGTAAGAAATGGTCTTTCAGGTCACCACGCCAGTTGATGGTTGCTTCGCAACGTCCAAACTCAGCGGTTTCTGTGACTTCAACCCACAAATCGTCGCCAAATTCTGCTTTGGTGCCTACTTTTACGCGTTTAGACATACGCATAAGACCTTCAACAGTGGCGCTTTTCCACTCGCCTTGCTCTACTGGTTTAACCAGCGGGAGCGGGGTAAGCATGAGAAATTCTACTTTACCGCCGGATGGACGGTTTCCGAACAGACGAGCAGGCAGTACTTTTGAGTTATTAACTACAAGTAATGCATTTTTTGGTAGATACTTACCAAGGTCTGAAAACATTGCTGCATGGTTCTCGCCGCTTTCTTTGTCGATAACAAATAAACGAGAGCTGCCGCGCTTGTCGGACGGATGCTGAGCTACCTGATCTTCAGGGAGCTCATACGTATATGCTGAAAGCCTGAAATCATCAGGAATTGTCTGTAAATCTTTTTTGGTACAGTGGCTATCGCGTTCCATTATTAATAATCCATTCTCTGTTATTTAGGGATGGTGGAAAATTGCGGTTTATCTTGCATTGCGCTATTCATATCCCACGTAACATTATATACATGATGTGCACTCCATGTGCCTACACCTGAACTCTATAAGACTCAATCATAAAGGAGCGGCCAATGCGAGCCCGACTAGTTTTTTCCATAGTAGCTCTTTGCGTGATGCTATCCGGTTGTTCTCTTGCGAATAAATCCGGATCAGCGCAGCCTACAGGTGGAGCCCCAGCGCCAGTTGAATCTAAATTCATGTACTACAACTTCCCAGATGTTCGTGTTCCTACCGAGATGAAAGCTGATGAATCCGAGATGTTTGTTCATGGTATGGGTAACAAACAAACTGGTGTGCTAGTTTTTTCCGGTAATGTCGATTTTATGTCGCTTACAAATGCGATGATCACGACTATGCAGCAAGATGGATGGGAACTGCGTTTCCAGTTCGCCTCCCCGCGCACCTTACTGCTTTTTATCAAACCAACCCGTTTTGCTATTGTGAATATTACCGACACAAGCTCATTTAGTACTGATTTGGAGATTTGGGTTTCCCCGCGTCCAGAGCAGGATTCTATGATGACTGAAAAGCCACTTCCATTTATTGATATGCCTAAATCATCTTCAATGAATACTCCAAGACCACAAACTTCCGTAGCGCCGGTATCAAATATGCCGACAGAAGAAGGATTGGATAGCTAGTGAAACCACATACAGCTTTTACAGGCTTTCTTGGTAAGCGTATGCATCTTGGTATCAGCGGCTCAATCGCTGCATACAAGGGGTTAGACTTACTTAGAATGTTTAAAGATAGCGGTGCAGATGTCGGAGTTACTCTTACAGATTCTGCACAGCAGTTTATTACGCCCCTTAGCTATGAAGCTCTTGGGGCTTCGCCTGTTTTTTCTAAAATGTATCCCGTGGGTGATGATGTTTTCGGACATCTCATGCCGGGTGAAGCATGTCATGCCTTTGTAATCGCTCCTGCCTCTGCCACAACCCTTTCGCGTCTTGCTAACGGTTTGGCAGACGATATGCTTTCGTGTCAGGCATTAGCGTTTCCAGAGAAGTTGGTGATTGCACCGGCAATGAATCCACGAATGTGGCACAATGCAGCTGCTCAGGAAAATGTAGAAAAACTGCGCCGCCGCGGACATGTTATTGTTGAGCCGGGATGCGGACGTACCGCGTGTATGGAAGAAGGACAGGGACGTTTAGCACCTGTTGAAGATATCTATTTGCATGGACTTCGCGCCATGTCACCACAGGATATGGCTGGACAGACAGTTATGATTACGCTTGGGCCAACCCGTGAAAAATGGGATGGTGTGCGTTTTTGGTCTAATCCTTCATCCGGAACAATGGGTGCTTCTTTCGCTGTTGCCGCGTGGTTGCGTGGTGCAGATGTTCATGCAATATGCGGAGCTGGTACTCCGGAGTTGCCGTCTGCCATTACACGCCATGACGTAACCAGTGCTGCTGAAATGTACCAAGCTGCTGATTCCTTATGGAAAGATATGAGCATTGGCGTGTTCACAGCAGCTGTTGCAGATTATGCTCCAGTACCTTTTGGTGATTCTAAATTTAAAAAGGGTGGAGATGATCTCACTGTTTCCTTTACACGGACAGTAGATATTCTTAAAACCCTCGGCAACGCAAAGCGCGATGACCAGCGGGTTATCGGATTTGCAGCAGAGACTGACAACATTCATGAGAATGTGAAGAAGAAACTTGCTGCAAAAAACGCTGATATTGTTGTTGGAAATAACGTTGCTAAAAGTGGTTCCGGATTCGGATCTGCGACCAATGAAGTCTGCATTGTTGATCGAAACGGCAGGCAGGAAGATTGGCCAGTAGCCCCAAAACCGGAAGTTGCATGGAGAGTTTTTGATTGGCTGCTTCAACTGTAGTTCTTAGCGAACAAATACGTCCATGGCATAATGCCGGACTTCGCTTTCTTTTCGATGAGGATGGTTCCATTGCGCAGGCAATGACTGACGCACAAGTAGCAGCTTCTGCACAGCCAGCGCCAGTTGCACAACCTGTCTCGTCTCCAGTTGCGCCTGCGCAGCAGGCACCACAGCAATACCAACAGACTACTCAACAGCAGCCAGCACCAAGGCAACCTCAGCAGCAGCCCCAGCAACCGACTGTGCAGCAGCCTCAGCAAAAGCCACAGGCGGCACCTTCTGCCCAAGCATCACAGCAGCGTCCGCAACGCCCTGCCCAGCAGGCACAACGTACGCCAGCGGTGCCACCGCGCGCTATGCCGTCTCTTGTTATTCATCCGACCAATAAACCGCCGGAAGAATGGCCGCAGCAGTGGCAGAATTATTGGAGCAAAGTTCAAATTCCAAGTCCGGTTGTTTGGACATACTGGGCTCTTGGTGATGATCTTTCAGGACATGCTGATCCGAAACGCCGTGAAGTGTTGAAAAAGCTTATTAGCAGTCTCAACCTCCCGCGCGGAACCAGTTCGTTCTGGCCAGTTGCAGCAAGTGGTGAAGCGGCAGACGAGTTAACACCTGCACCGGAAATTTTTCTTGCAGGGCTTAGACGTTTGCGACCGCGATATAGTGTTGTCTTCGGATCAAAAGCTCTAAAAAGTTTTATGCCGGATTCCACACTGCGTCCGTATCTGTTTACTCAGTTTCTCGGACACAGAGTTATCGCGTTGCCGGATGTTGATTATCTCGTACGATCCCCAAACATGCTCGCACCGGTGATTGCATATCTGCGAACTACGATCCGATTGACAAAATAGTTGTGAGGATTTTTCCTCGGAAGGAAATTTCCTCTTATTTGCGATTATGTCGTGAAGTGTTCAACTGAAAATACTGATCGCGGCTTATTCATTATTTAGTCATGTATTATGAACTCCCTCTTCTTTTTTAAGAAGGGGGAGTTTTTTTTGGCGTGTTTCACGTGAAGCTTTTTTGTTATTTATAAAAAACAATTTATTTTTCTCTCATACTGGTATTATCTCGTAATAGAATTACTATTGAAATAGTTCTTAGGAATTATTCCTCTTTAGCTCCTATATAGGAGGTCAAAATGAGCCATTTGCGTTTTATTGCCATTATTAGCCTGTTTGCGGCGTTTTTTAGCCTTTTCGCAAACAAACACTCTATCTGCTGAAGAAAAATCGCCCATAGCGACCTCTCAAAATGAGCAAAATTCTACTGTGAAAGTTTTGCATTATTCAATTGAGGGTGGAATTGGGCCAGCACAGGTAGAGTTAACTGAAAGCGTTTTACGTCAAGCTGAAGCGGTAGGTGCTCAGTTTGTCGTGCTTCAGTTGGATACTCCGGGTGGTCTTGTGTCTTCCATGCGGGACATTGTAAAAGAAATGCTGAACTCATCCATTCCAGTTTTGGTTTGGGTTGGGCCTCGTGGTTCCCGTGCTGCTAGTGCCGGTGTCTTTATCGTTGCCGCTTCTTCGTTTGCAGGGATGGCTCCACAGACAACTATGGGGGCTGCGTCACCTGTTGATGTGGGAGGTAAAAATATTGACTCGACCATGAGTAAAAAAGTTGTGAATGATCTGGTCAGTCTTATTCGTACCGTAGCTGCAAGACAAAACAGAAATTTAAATTGGTACGAAGATGCCGTGCGGAGCAGTACGACAATCACAAGCGAACGGGCAGCTACTGCCAGGGTTGTGGAAGTGGTTGCACCATCCATACAGGATTTTCTTATACAAGCTGGCAAGCATGGAATTGTATCACTTGATGGCACCGTGCATTTTTCTCCAGCCCAATTAGAGATAGTCGAATACGAACCAACATTTCGATACAATGTGCTCTCTTGGCTCATTGATCCTCAGATTGCGTACCTGCTGCTTCTTGCAGGGGTTGCCTGTCTCTTTATCGAATTTACACACGCCGGAGCTATGATTCCGGGAATTATCGGCGCATTTTGCTTACTTCTTGGATTGTACGCCATGTCTATTCTTCCAACAAATATAGCAGGGCTTCTTCTTATCCTCTTCAGTATTGTTCTCTTTGCTCTAGAAATTACAGTTACGAGCTACGGGTTGCTATCTATGGGAGGGGTAGCAGCGCTCCTGATTGGGTCATTGATTCTGTTCCCGGAAGAAGGCGGCCATATGGCGTTGCCAATCTCACTTATCCTCGGAACAACAGGATCTCTTGCTGTAATTATGGGAGGAACTGCATATTTAGCAGCAAAGGCTTTGAGGAAAAAGCCCGCGAGCGGGGTTACAACCATGATTGGTGAAAAAGCCGAAGTAGTTTCGTGGAAAGGTACAAAAGGGAAAGTTTTTATATACGGAACTCTCTGGTCTGCACAAATAGAGAAAGAAAAATATCCTGATGGAATTGAATTGGAAAACGGCTCGCATGTGATCGTTAAGTCCATTGACGGATTAACAGTGACCATTGATATCGAATAAATTTGAAAAATTAAACGAAAACAGGAGAAATTATGTATACGATTTCAGCGGTAATTGGTGTTATTGTGGTCTTCTTAGTCCTGTCGATTCGAGTTTTGAACGAATACGAACGGGCAGTTGTTTTTCGTCTTGGTCGTGTTCTTCATTCCAAGGGGCCGGGGCTTATTATTCTCATCCCTGTGATTGATCGAATGATTCGTGTTTCTTTACGTGTATTAACTCTGGATGTTCCATCTCAGGACGTTATTACGCGTGATAACGTATCTGTTCAGGTAAGTGCGGTAGTATATTTTAAAGTTGTTGAACCGACAAAATCCATCATTGAAGTTGAAGATTTTCTCTTTGCTACATCACAGCTTGCCCAGACCACATTGCGTAGTGTTTGTGGTGGTGCTGAGCTTGATGGGCTTTTGGCGCATCGCGAAAAGATGAATATGCAGATTCAGGATTTACTCGATAAACAGACCGCGCCTTGGGGAATTAAAGTTAACTCTGTTGAATTGAAACATATCGATTTGCCGCAGGAAATGCAGCGAGCTATGGCGAAACAGGCTGAGGCAGAGCGTGAGCGTAGAGCGAAAGTTATTAATGCTGAAGGTGAATTCCAGGCAGCAACAAAGCTTTCCGAAGCCGCAGAAATTATTGCTCGCCATCCTCAGGCGTTGCAGTTGCGCTATCTGCAAACCATGCAGGAAATGTCTAGCAATGCTGGGGCAACTCTGATTCCAATACCACTAGACATCATTACCAAACTCATGCCACAAAAAGGCGTTGAATCTACTGACGATAAATAATTCCGAGCGCAAGGACTACCAAACCGGCAGCTCGGATTACATAAACATTACAGCACCGTTTGGAGCTTTGAATGCACATTCTTGTAACTGGAGCTGCCGGTTTTATCGGCTCTGCATTATCCCAGCGTTTTCTTTCTGCAGGTCATACTGTTGTTGGTCTTGATAACTTGAACGATTATTACAGCGTTCAGTTAAAGAAAGATCGTATCGCCCCTCTTATTGCTAATCCGAATTTCCGCCACGCAAATTTCGATCTTGCAGATCGTGTAGCAATGCGCGAGATGTTCGCTGCTGAACAGTTCACCCATGTTGTTAACTTGGCGGGACAGGCTGGCGTTCGTTACTCAATCGAAAATCCAGATTCTTACGTTGATGCTAACCTTGTTGGCTTCGGGAACATCCTCGAAGGTTGTCGTCACAACGGCGTTAAGCATCTTGTGTATGCATCATCCAGCTCAGTATATGGTTTGAATACAAACATGCCTTTTGATACCCATAAGGCAGTTAACCATCCGGTTAGCCTCTATGCTGCAAGTAAAAAAGCAAACGAGCTTATGGCGCACACCTACAGTCATCTTTACGGATTGCCAACAACCGGCCTTCGTTTCTTTACAGTATATGGACCATGGGGTCGTCCAGATATGGCGCTTTTCTTGTTCACTAAAGCTATCCTTGAAGGAAAGCCCATAAACGTGTTCAACCATGGAAAAATGAAACGTGACTTCACCTACATTGATGACATCGTAGAAGGCGTTGTTCGCGTAACAGACAGAACAGCTGCACCGAATCCTGAATGGGATAGCAATAATCCTGACCCTGCATCCAGTTCTGCTCCGTATCGAGTGTACAACATTGGTAACAACAACAGCGTAGAGCTTGGTCGATTCATCGAAGTTCTTGAAGAAAAGCTTGGTAAAAAAGCTGTCAAAAACATGATGGAAATGCAGCCTGGCGACGTAGCAGCGACCTACGCAAACGTTGATGATCTTATGAACGATGTGGCTTTAAGCCGAATACACCAATTGAAAAAGGTGTCGGTGCTTTTGTGGATTGGTACCGCGAATACTACAAAGTTTAGTTCAACGTTTCACGTGAAACAGAAAAGCAGCTCTCAATTGAGGGCTGCTTTTTTTTTGCATAAACATTGTCACGATAAACTGTGTTTCACATGAAACAGGAAAAAAGTTTAAATAAATTTTCTAATTAGTTTACCGTCGTGAATCTAGTATAACGGGGGAAATGAGGTCTCTTTTACCTTTACCGTTACATTGACGAGTGTTGACATAGACACAATAATTTAACTAGCAATGTAATGTTACTACGCAGCGTTGTATTTAAAGAGGGTGGGACAGGGTGTTTTTGTGACGTTTCACGTGAAACATATTGCAAAATTATCCTACTTCAACAGTACAAGAGAGGTTCATGTGGCACGGATTATTGCTGTAGCTAACCAAAAAGGTGGAGTGGGTAAAACTACGACATCTGTAAACTTGGCAGCGTCTTTGGCTGTAATGGAAAAACGAGTTTTGCTCGTTGACTGTGATCCTCAAGCAAACGCAACAAGCGGGATCGGCCTCGATGCGGATAGTTTGCCCAGCAATTTGTACCAAACCTTCTTTACACCAGAAAAAGCGTTGCACGCTATTTATCCTACTCGAACCCCGTATCTTTCCGTACTTCCTGCATCAACGGATTTGGTAGCTGTTGAGCTGGAATTGGTTGATAAGATGGGGCGCGAATACTATCTGCAGGATGTACTCAACAACGTGGCTTCACGTTTTGATTACATCATCATTGATTGTCCACCATCACTTGGGCTTATTACCTTGAACGCTCTTTGCGCTGCACAGGAAGTTCTTATTCCACTTCAGTGTGAATTTTATGCGTTGGAAGGTATCGTAAAATTATTGCAAACATATGAGCAGGTCAAAAAGCGTTTGAATACAAACCTCTCGCTTCTTGGTGTTGTGCTTACTATGTTTGATACGCGAAATAAGCTTTCAGCTCAGGTTAAAAATGAAGTGGAACGTTGTTTCCCGGAGCACGTTTTCAAGACCATTATTCCTCGAAACGTGCGTCTTTCTGAAGCTCCAAGTTACGGAAAATCAATCATTCATTATGATATCAAATCAAAAGGCGCAGTAGCATATCTTGCTCTTGCTAAAGAAGTAGCAATGCGAAATGCCCCTGCGCCTGTCAGATAGGTTTAGTCGAAGTAGCTATTCAGGATAGATACATTCCGGTTCACAAGATTCACCGGATTGTGTTGAAGCCTCAAGACATATGTGATCTTTAAAATGCTTTTTACGCACTGTACCACCACATTTTTCACAATGAAAAACGAGCAGGCCGCTTAATGAAGCATTTGTGAGATGGAATATTCTAGGTGTATCCTCTTCCCAATTTTCAGACTTGGCACCACATGCTCTGCATGTAACTTTTGGGTTGAAAGGGTACTTAAAATCCCAGTAGTCTTTAAAGATCTGCCAGTCTTCAAGAGGTTCTTGATGAATCTCAGAAGCAGGTTTGTCCTGAGCCTGATCAAGAATCTCTGATATTTTTTTTCCAGCTTTTTTCCAAATTTCAGGGCTAAGCAATACACCGTGCAGGTTACCTTTACTGTCGTAAAGTTGCTTAACATGGGTTTCATATTCAGACATTTCAGCCTCCAATAACGTGTCGATTTTTTGTGAGTGTGAATATCCAAGAGTCGTGTTCAAAAGACATATTGTCAAGGAGATATATATGGCGGGCGCACAGAGAGGGTTAGGTCGAGGATTAGATGCACTGTTTAAAAATACAGAAACAGTAGAGGATAATGAAAGCCCGAATATGCTTCCATTGCGTCTTCTTCAAGCTAATCCGAACCAGCCTAGAAAACAGTTTGATGATGCTGCGTTGGAAGATTTGGCAGCATCAATTCGAGAAAAGGGTGTGCTTCAGCCATTACTTGTTCGACCACTGATCGTGGGCGGACAAAGTATCTATGAAATTGTTGCAGGTGAACGCAGATTCAGAGCAAGCCAGCTTGCGGGCATTCGCGAGGTTCCAGTAGTCATCCGTGAACTTGATGATATGGAGACATTGGCGATCGCGCTGATTGAAAATTTACAACGCGAAGATTTAACACCGCTCGAAGAAGCAAAAGGTCTACAAGAATTAAAAGATCAGTTCAGCCTTTCACAGGAAGAGTTGGCCAAACAGGTTGGTAAAAGCCGTTCTGCCATTGCAAACACATTGCGTCTTCTACAGCTTCCAGATATGGCACAGAGCGCGTTATCAACGGGAACTATTACAGCAGGGCACGCACGAGCCATTCTCTCCGTTGATGATGTTGCTCAAATCGATTTTCTTGGTATTATTGTCTCTCAAATGCTTACCGTGCGCGAAGCAGAAGCTTTAGCAGCTTCATGGAAGCAGCATAAGAGCTTTAAAGCTCTTGAAGAGGTAAAAAAAGAAAATCCGAAGGCTGAAAAGCCTGCGGTATTAAAAGAATTTCAAACCCGCTTGAGCAGTCTTTTTTCCAGTAAAGTCATCATGAGCGGTACTGAGAAAAAGGGTAAAGTGACGTTGGCTTATAATACAGAAGAAGAGCTTCACGAATTACTTAACAAGCTGGGTATAGAACAAGCAGGATAGCGCTGAACCTGTGGGCGCAATGTACATGTGACTACGTAAGGCAAAAATGACAGCGTCATTATTCTGGGGAAACATTATATATGGTAAATAAAGATACACTTGCAGGGCGCGTCGAAAGCTTTGCCGGATCAAAGGTACTTATCATCGGCGACATTATGATAGATGAGTATTTGATGGGTAGCGCAGATCGAATTTCGCCAGAAGCACCAGTTCCCGTTGTTCATGTCAGCAGTGACAGGCATGTCCTAGGCGGAGCAGGCAACGTCGCTAAAAACGTTCGCACACTGGGTGGTGCTCCAAAGATTATTACTGTTTCCGGTGCGGGAATGGGAGCTGATTTGTTGAACGCATTGTTGGATTCAGAAGAAATCGAGCATGATATTCAACAGATAAGAACTCGTAAAACAACGCGTAAGACACGAATTATTGCGAGTAATCAGCAGATGATTCGTATCGACCGTGAAGATACTGCAACTATTTGTGGTCAAAATCTCGATAAGCTTATGGATCGAGTTGAAAGCTGTATTGCTGAGTATGAAGTCGTCATTGTTTCGGATTACGGTAAGGGTATAGTAAGTAGAGAGTTTATGGAGCGCTTGAGCTTTCTGTGCGACACACAGGAAAATCGACCGAAGATTTTTGTCGATCCAAAAACTCGAAACTTCAAGTTGTACCAGAATGTCTTTATTCTTACACCGAACTCAAAAGAGACTAGCGAAGGTGCAAACCTGCCAGTTGGAAGTCGTGAAGAAATTCTTGAAGCAGGACGCGAAATTTTCCGTCTTCTTGGATGTGACAAGCTTCTTACTACACTGGGGCCACTTGGTATGGCACTGTTTGATGATGACAATACAGTGTGGCATGTTCCAACAATGGCGCAGGAAGTGTTCGATGTAACAGGTGCCGGTGATACGGTTATTGCCACAGCAGCCCTTGCAGTTGCAGCTGGTTGTACACTTGTTGATTCATGCGTACTCGCAAACTATGCAGCGGGTGTTGTCGTTGGGCATGTCGGAGCTGCGTCTGTAACGCCTGAACAGTTAATAGAAACAATTCATACTTTGCCTTTACCACCTGTTGAAAAATGGACTTAAATTATAGTTAAGTGTACTACTATTCTGGAACGTTAGTTCAGGGATATGTTTTATACTTATGTCGCAAAGCGGCATACTATCAATTGATAGTCACAATAAGCATAAAAAAAGCCCGGAGTTGTTCTCCGGGCTTTTTTTGGTACGCACATGAAGCTGATAAGAATTCCATTAGTACACACTATACTGTTATGCGTCTGTGTGCTGCTCGTTACAGGGTGTGCATCAATGTCCAAGCTTAAGAATTATAGTGCTAATGAATTATATAGAGGATATCTGGCGAAGGATAAGGTTATTCTCGCTCTTGATGGAAAGATCATTCATGTGGAGGGTCGAATAACTCGAATTGACCAGAGTAAGCTTAATGACATGTTTATTGAGCTTAATTCCCGAGTTATTGTTATTCTGCGAAATGATGAGATTATTAAGATTTCAAAAATTGGATTAAAAAATGGCGATACTATAACAATAGTCGGTAATTTTGACGGTGAAGGCGTATTGTCAAAATGGCTTACGAACGCCGATAATAGAGTCCTTGTTATCGAAAACGCACAAATCATCGATAAAGACTGCTGGTATGATCTCGAAAACTTCGAAAACCCGCTGTTCTTTTAGAATAAATTGAATTTTTATTACGATATAAAAAATCTGTCATTATAAATAAAATCATGCAGTTATCTCTTAGTGCCATGATTTTTTAAGAAAAGAACACAAAAAAAATCAAAAACATGTTGACGAAGAGGGCTGGTTTACATAGAACCTCTCTCGCTGCAACGAAGCGGCCCGCACGGGTCGGAACGAAGCAGATTGTTCATTTTCAATTAACGACGCAAAATCGAAAGACAACTTCTTCGAATTTAAATTCAAAAAGAGGTTGACTCCCGAAGTGAGATAAGGCAAAACGCTTTTCGCACCTCGGAAGACAACTGGTCTTTTGTCGTCGCTTTGAAACTCTTTGACAATTAAATAGCGAATCGGATTGATTTAGAGATCAGCTAGCGTTGTTCGTTGCTTCGGTAACGGACAATTCAATACAGAATTATTAAACTGGAGAGTTTGATTCTGGCTCAGATTGAAC
>NZ_WYDS01000018.1 GCF_009914765.1 Halodesulfovibrio sp. MK-HDV
CCTGTGCGTGCCTGCTCTTCAATGAGCTTGTGATAGTTGTCGACTCGACGTTGGGTCAGGAGTCCCGCAGCAATCGCTTGCTGCACGGCACAGTCTGGTTCTTGGTCGTGCTTACAATCTACGAATGCACATTTATCTATGAATTCTTTAATATCGTGGAAAACTTTTTTTACGCCATCTTCACATGCAGGAAGTTGAAGTTCACGGAATCCCGGGACGTCCATGATCGTGCCGCCGCATGGCATTATGTATAAGGTGCGGCTGGAAGTGGTGTGTCGACCTTTGCTGTCTACATCACGAATAGCACCGGTGAGGGTAACTTCTTCTTCCATCATTGTGTTGATGAGGGTGGATTTACCTACCCCGGACGAACCTACAAGCGCAATAGAATGCCCTTGACCACACCAGTCTTTCAGGAGCTTTGATGTGTTGTCTGCTCTACTGTCAACAGCGATAACTGGTACGTCTTTATAGAGTTCTTTTGCATCAGCAACGCAGGCATCCGTAAAGGGCTGGTCTGCCTCATCTGCTTTAGTGAGGATGATAACCGGCTCTGCACCGCACTGGATAGCCAGTGCAAGGTAACGTTCGAGACGGGAAAGACTGAAGTCGTGGTTCAGTGAGGAGACAATGAAAACTGTATCCAGATTTGCTGCGACGAGCTGCACAGTTTTTTCATTCTGCGGAGAGCGACGCACAAAAACGGTTTTGCGATCCAGCATGCGGACGGGGTACTGCTTGTTTTTATCAAGCACAAGCCAGTCGCCGACTGTCGGTTTAGCTTCTGCTTTACCGCCAAGCCAGTTGCCCGGTAATGGCATTTGTACCTTCCCGAATTCGCCCCATACGTTCAAAAGAACGGAGTGAATGCTACAGACGCGACCAATGTGTTCAGTAGTTTCGTCTTCGGTAAGCTGCTGACTAAAAGAGTCAGACCAGCCAAGGGTGCTGAGAATATCGCTTTTCTGCGTGTCATCTGGGTGCAAGTGTGTTGTCTCCTTCGGTTCTACTAAAAAAAACCGATACATGTATTTGTTGCTGTTGTGTGCAGTATAGCAGAGCAAGCGTCAAGTCCCAAATGGCTGTATTAGACTGCATAAAAAAACAGCGGATGAACCATACTGATTCATCCGCTGTTTCGATGTGATTATCTATGTAGCAACGTGTTAGTTCTTAACAGCGTGTT
This sequence comes from Halodesulfovibrio sp. MK-HDV, assembly GCF_009914765.1. Lineage (NCBI taxonomy): Bacteria > Pseudomonadati > Thermodesulfobacteriota > Desulfovibrionia > Desulfovibrionales > Desulfovibrionaceae > Halodesulfovibrio > Halodesulfovibrio sp. MK-HDV. The sequence continues at coordinate 1,187 of NZ_WYDS01000018.1, forward strand.
CTGAAGCATAAACTTCTTCAAGGATGGCGTCTGCGCCTTTTCCTTTTACTACTTCGGCAAGATCAAGACCTGTCTGGCGTGCATTTTTTTCGCTACCGCTTGAGGTTTCGCGAATTTTACGTACGCCTTCGAGATCAGCTACAAAGCCAACCATTTCGAAGTTGTCTTCGTCTGTCATGGTTGCATATCCTGCGATAGGTACCTGACAGCCGCCCTGTAAGCCGAAAAGGAATCCACGTTCTGCTTCAACACAGATGCGGGTCGGACGGTGCTCAAGGAATGAAAGCATTTCATGCAGGTCTTTACGATCTTGATGGAATTCAATGCCGAGTGCACCCTGACCAGCTGCTGGCAGGAAGCGTGGTGCGCCGAGAATTTCATTCTTCGGTGCAGAAAGACCAAGGCGTTTAAGGCCGGAAGTTGCCATGATGATTGCATCAAAATTGCCTTCAATGAGCTTACGCAGACGTGTGTCTACGTTACCGCGCAGGGAAACAACTTTGAGATCAGGGCGAATGGACAGTAGCTGGGACTGACGACGCAGGGAGCTTGTGCCCACTGTTGCGCCTTCTGGCAAAGCATCAAGAGAATCGTACTGTACAGAAAGGAAGGTGTCTGAAGAGGCTTCACGTTCAGGGATACAACCAAGAATCAAGCCTTCGGGAAGTTCCATAGGAACATCTTTCATGGAATGAACGGCGATATCAGCGCGTCCGTCGAGCAGTGCTTCTTCGATTTCTTTTACAAAAAGACCTTTGCCGCCAACTTTGGCGAGCGGTACATCAAGAATGATGTCGCCTTTTGTTTTAAGAATCAAAAGCTCAACAGCAGTGCCTTCATGTTCTTTTTCAATGCAGTCTTTAATATGGTTAGCCTGCCACAGTGCAAGCTTAGAACCTCTGGTAGCAATAACGATTTTCTTCATGTCGTGTCCGAAAGTGCTTGGTAGTTCGAGTGTAGGTCTGCGTATTAGCCGCAGGTAGAACAATTGCCGCCGGAGCAGCCGGAACAGCTTGAGCCGCCGGAAGAACCGGTAGGGGCGGAGATGCTGCCTCCGGACATTTTAAACTTGGTAGCTGAGAGTAATTTGTGTGTGTTCGGTGACTTACATTCTGGGCATTCTGGAGTGTCATCACCAAAAACAAGTTCTTCAAACTCTTTACCGCACGCTTCGCATGCGTAATCGTACAAAGGCATAGCCGTTGCTCCTTAACTATCTATTTTGGCGAATAGATAGTGCGAAATTGAAAAAGGTCAATATTACAGCTGAAAATTTTTTATTCGGCGGCTTCTAAATCAGCCTGAAGTGCTGCTGCATCTTCAAACAGATAGTAGTCCGTAAGCTGGCAGAGGAGGTGCCCGATGGTAAGCTGCACTTCCTGAATGAGTGGAGTATGAGCGTGTGGTACGTCCAGAAGGAAGTCGCACAGTTCGGTCATTTTGCCGCCACCGTTGCCGGTAAGCCCTACAGTAACAAGTCCGCGTTCGCGGGCTGCATTGAATGCATTGATGATGTTAGTAGAGTTGCCGGAAGTGGAAATGCCAACGAGAATGTCGTTTTTATTTCCGAGCGCCTGAACTTGTTTGGAGAATACAAAGTCATAGCCATAGTCATTACCAATGGCTGTGAGAATGGAGGAATCAGTTGTCAGGGCAATGGACGGAAGTGGTGGGCGTTCGATTAAAAAACGGTTAACAAATTCTGCTGCAAGGTGCTGTGCATCCGCTGCACTGCCACCGTTACCGCAAAATAAAATTTTACCGCCTTTTGCAAGGCAAACAGCAAATTTGCGCGCAACAGCATCTACGTCTTCTGCGTGCTTAGAAAAATATTCTTCGCGTAGACGTGCGCCTTCGCGTGCGTGTTCTAAAATAGTGTCGATTGCTTGTTGTGTCATCAATTCTCCAGACGCACTTGCGTGCGTACGATATTGTATACAGGTCAGTACCACCTGACGGAATGGAAGTACACTATATACGCGGGTGTGACAATGTGCGAAGCCGTGCGTAAAAGCATGAATAATGCTAGTGTGCTATGTGTGTGCTATTGTGTTTTTAATGGTTGAAATGCAAAATAATACAATCCTGCGACGGGAATTACTGTCGTCCTAAAAAAGCTGGTGGTACAATTGGAATTATGCGATTCATTTTATCATACACTTCTTGAAGTCATAGCCGGTTTTTACTAGAGAACTGCGATGCACCATAAAATTTCTAATATTTGTATTGTAACTAAGGCCTCACATGAAGAAGCCGCGTCACTCGGGCAAAAATTGCTCGAATGGTTTGCTGCGCGTGATGTGCAAGGCGTTATTTGCGAAAATGGCACTTCTGAATGGTTGTACACACGTGAAGCTGTTCAGTGCGACCTTGTCCTTGTGCTTGGTGGCGACGGTACACTGCTTAGTGTTGCGCGACATCTTGCGGGTCGGGATATTCCCCTTGTGGGAATCAACATGGGGAAAGTAGGTTTTCTTGCCGAAATACCAAGCGACGCATGGGAAGAGCGATTACAGGCTATTCTCGATGGAAAAGTGAACTTTCGTAGAAGGCTTGCTCTCTCCTGTACTGTGACCCGTGGTGATGAGATTGTATTCAGTGGTGTCGCAGCAAATGACTTTGTCATTAACAGGGGCGCTCTTGCCCGTATTACCCGCCTGGAGCTTTCTGTAAACGGTAACCCGATGGGTGAAATCCGTGCAGATGGCATCATCATCGCTTCGCCTTCCGGTTCCACGGGATATGCTATTTCCGCCGGAGGCCCTCTTGTGCATCCGGATATGGACGCATACTCTGTCACACCTGTCTGTGCGTTTTTACGCAGTCTTTATCCTATGGTTTTACCGGGGGAACATATCTTTACTGCAGCTGTGCGCACACATGATGCAGACTTGTTCCTGACGCAGGATGGACAGGAAGGCATATTGTTGCAATCTAATGATGTTGTTTCCATTTCGAAAGCGCAGGGCGGCCTGCTGTACGCTGAGTTTGACGACAATTCGTATTATGAGAAGCTCCTCAAAAGAGGGTTTATTCGCGAAAATTGCTAGTTAAGGACAGTGTTCATACATGAGGGAGAAGAGAAATGGGGAAAGTACTGCCTGCAATTGCGTCTGCCAGAGATGTACACTGGGGAGAAGACGCAGGAATGGATGCCTGGCTGCATCACTTTAAGACAGAAAACAACATTGAACACCTCATGAATCCTGAAAACGTTGCTTCCGATGAGCAGCTCAAGTTCATGGTTGCCCTTGACGATAAACAAATTTTTATTCCTTGTTCTGATGAAACACTTAGTTGTCTGCTGGAAGAGAAGCCGTCAGATGAACTTATGCGTGAATACGGGCGTATCTGGTTGCACACCGTCCGTCTTATTCGCAAACATGCGTTTAATAAATATCACGAACGGAAAGTGATGGGGTTTTGCCGTTTGCGGTTTAAAACACATTTGTCATCACGGATTATGATTCCTTCCCGATTGCTTAAGCGCATGAACAGTATTGTACTTACACAGTGTTCTCTGGTTGATCCATCCAGCGGTGAAAAGCTTGCTGCAAACAGAAATGCATTTGAGTATTTTAAAAATCCTGCCACAGACCGAATGTTGTACTCAACACCGTCTGAGTGCATGTTTAACCCCGATTTGCGCGATTTGCGCTCGGAGTTGGACATTATAGAATTGATACGGCTCATGTACTTTTCTACCATGCCGGAGTTGTGGAGCGCAGGTACGCCTTCATATCTCGATACTGAAAGCGAAATGAACAAGCCTTGTCCTACATCACATTCGCTTGAAGTGCTCCTTGGTTCAGAAAAAGATGATCGAAAAACTATTCTGTTTCTGCCGGAAAGCAGTGGCGGAATTGTATTTGACCTCTACTTTATTCGGGCGTTACTCAGGCTGGGGCATAAAATCATTCTGGCATTGAAAGAAGGCTTTCTTTTTGATTCCCCGACATATTGGGATGCCATGCAGGATCCAGTGTTGCTCGAGTTGTGTAAGACAGCCAAAATGGTGCCGAATGACACAATTTCCAAGAACCTGTTACTTGCGCTGTTGCGTTCGCATCGGTTCCTCATTATTTCTGATGGAATGCGTGAGAAGCTGAATCTGTATAAAACAAATGTGACATTTTCTCGTGCATGGAAAGAGTGTGATATTGTTTTTGCAAAAGGTGCAGCGAACTACGATAACCTGCTGAATTGCGGGCACAGCTTTACGCGTGACGTGCTTGGATTCTACAGAAAACATGACGGCACGTTTGTATTGGAAGCAAAATCGCGTGCCAGCAATATTCGAAAATTTAGTGAAGAAGCCATTAATGACATGGCAAACCGCATCATTGAGAGTATGCGTAAAGAGAAGCAGAAGGGACGTAGTGTTATGTTTTATAGCGCAGTCATCGGTTCTATTCCCGGTGAAACGAACACAGCTATAAAGATAGTAAACACTTTTGTTGCTCACTTGCGTAAGCGTCTCGACAGTACATTTATTATTAACCCCGCTGAACACTTTGAAGAAGGTATGGACGGGGATGATTTGATGTTCATGTGGGAGCAGGTTCAACGAAGCGGCTTGTTGGACGTCTGGCGTTTTCAGACAGTTGAAGATATAGAAACGAGCTTTGGTTTGCTTGATCATAAAGTTCCATCCATCTGGTCGGGGAAAGATTCTACATTCTCCACCGGCTGTACAAAAGAAATGCGTATTGCATTGGACGTACAGAAGAGGAATCCGGAATTACAGATCATCGGGCCAAGTTCAGAGAAATTTTTCCGTAGAGCAGAATATGGCGTTGGTAAATATTATGACGCCGGTATTACCTCTATGTAACGTAGAGTTAGTAACAATTAAAAATTAACAGGCTACCTTGTTCAATATGCACAGGGTAGCTGTTCTTCGGTATTTTCCGGAAGATAGATGTAAGGAGAGTGTTATGGCTGATTTTGAAGTTGTCATCGGGCTGGAGGTTCATGCTCAGCTCAAGACGGAATCAAAATTATTCTGTTCCTGTTCGACCCGTTTCGGGTCTGAGCCGAATGAAAATGTTTGTGAAGTATGTTCCGGTATGCCGGGTGCGCTGCCAGTTTTAAACGCCAAGGCAGTTGAATTTGCCACAAAAATGGGCCTCGCAATGAATTGCACTGTGAGCCTTGATTCCATTTTTGAACGCAAAAACTACTTCTACCCTGATTCTCCTAACGGCTATCAGATTTCCCAGCTTGATAATGCAATCTGCCAGACTGGTCATATTGAAATTCCTGTTGGCGATTCCATGAAGCGTGTAGGTATTACCCGCATTCAGCTTGAAAATGATGCCGGTAAGTCTATTCACTCTCAGGCAGAAAACCTTTCATATGTCGATTTCAACCGTACCGGTGTGCCGCTTATCGAGATCGTTTCCGATCCGGATATGCGTAGCGCTGAAGAGGCTGTTTCTTACCTTAAAACACTGCACTCCATGTTGTTGTATCTCGACATTTGTGACGGCAACATGGAAGAAGGCAGCTTCCGTTGTGATGCGAACGTTTCTTTGCGTCCTCGTGGACAGGAAGAGTTTGGTACTCGTGTTGAATTGAAGAACATGAACTCCTTCCGTAACGTACAGCGTGGCATTGAATACGAAATCGTTCGTCAGGAAGACCTTATTCTTGATGGTGAAGCTGTTATTCAGGAAACTCGCCTGTACAACGCAGAAAAGAACTTTACTGCCTCCATGCGTGGTAAAGAAGAAGCGCATGACTACCGTTATTTCCCTGATCCAGATCTGATTCCAGTTAAATTGACTGAAGAACAGGTTGCAACATGGAAAAGTGAATTGCCGGAGCTTCCGCTTGAAAAATGCGCACGTTTTATATCAGAGTTCGGCTTGCCGGAATACGATGCAAATCTGCTTACACAAGATAGAGCAATTGCTGAATACTTTGAAGCAGCTGTAAAAGTATTTAATAACCCTAAAAAGTTAAGTAACTTTGTGATGGGTCAATTCATGCGTGAATTGAATGAGCGCAATATTACAGTCGCCGACGTTGCACTTAAGCCGGAAAACTTTGCAGAACTTGTCCGTATCGTTGAAGAGGGTATGATATCTACTAAGATTGGTAATGATGTTTTACCTGAACTTATGGAACAGGGCGGTTCCGCGGAAGCTTTTGTAAAAGCCAAAGGCATGGTTCAGATTTCAGATTCATCTGAACTGGAAGCAGTTATGGATGAAGTAATAGCAGAAAATCCTGCAGAAGCAGAAGCCTACCGCGGTGGTAAGCATAAGTTACAAAGCTTTTTCGTCGGTCAAGTTATGCGTAAAACGCGAGGAAAAGCGAATCCTGCTCTTGTTAATGAGCTACTACAGAAGAAATTGTTATAAGATACATAAAAGTACAATAAAGGACGCCATAACTGGCGTCCTTTTTTTTGTTTCATTGAAAAAGTTGGTTGGATAAGCAGTAGAAGGGAAGGACGGCTCTATATTGTGATCAAAACGATTGTAAGTACCGACGTACAACATGGTAAGTAAAAATAAAAAAAAAAATATATGAAAGGAACATAATGATATTCATTTTGCAATGGAAGTGAATACTAATTGAATAAGAATCCCCTTCTATGTCTGTACTGGCATAGTAAAAGACTGTCGCAAAAAAAGTATCAAAAATAAAAAGTGCTTTATTTGACGAGGGTTAAAAGAACATGTATTCAGGTGATGAATAGCATTTACATAACGCAAAAGAGTTGTGCCTAGTCGTTGAGCAATAGTATTTCATGAGGTGCATTAAATGGAAGACTACTTAAAAGAAGCGTTGGAAATTGTGAAGGCGCAAGCTAGTGTGCGGACCATGACAGAGGAAGAAATTACCTCGATGGTTAAAACACTTGCGTCTGGCATCAGGATTATTAGCGAAGAAGATGCTCTTGCTGAAGAAACACAGGAAGCTGCAGTTGATCCTAAAAAGTCCATTAAAGAAAAGACTGTAACATGTCTTGAATGTGGAAAAACTTTTAAGATTTTAACTAAACGTCATCTTGCGTTACATGATCTGGATGCGATTTCCTATCGTGAGAAGTGGGGGCTGAAAAAGAACACGCCGTTAGTTTGTAAAGCGTTACAACGCGAACGGCGTAAAAAAATGAACACAATGAAATTGTGGGAGAGAAGACGTAAAAACGAAGACTAATTTTGTTCTTTGTTAGTATGTAGAATCTACAACAATAGTGTTTCTACACTGTTTACTGTTCTCGGTACCTACAGTTTTAAAGATGTAGATATATGTGGATTCACAGTATTTGCAAACAGCACGGGATTTAACACACGAAAAAAACGCCTCATAGAGGCGTTTTTTTTGTTTTGGCTATGTGAGGTCGGGTTGGCCTTGAACGATCATCTCAGCCAGTGTGAGGTTGACTCTCGGGGCTGTCTGAAGGGCGGTCCCGGCGTACTTCATCTCCAGCTGAGCCAGTTCCTGATAAAACGGAGTTCTGTTCAGCATCGGGATCATGAATTCATCCATGCCTTCCACTTGTTCGCGGAATCGATAACATCCCTGAAAATAACGTTGCTCGCCGTTGGGAAGTATCATCAGGTTTTTAGTGCCGTGCATGCGACAAATCATAAGACGGTGATCATACAGGCCGCAAAGCCCTTCTTCGTTCAACGGACACATAACATGAGGGCGCTCTTTCTTGGCAATTGCCTCATCATACTGCGCTACAACATCTTGTGCTCGTTGAATAAAATATTCGCGTTTTTCATCCGGTAACGCGTTCAATCCTTTCCATAAATATGCCCACTCAATATATGTGTGGTGTTGGAAGTAACTGTAGCAACAGTTGTCTTTACAGTCTGCACAGGAAAGTCCGGCTTCTTCGGCAGTTTTTGAATAAGAATCTGCCATGTTCTTATAGAGTTTGGCGAGCTTGCCAAAAGTGCCTACTGATGCTGTTCGGTTGCTTTTTTTCTTTTTCACGATTGCACTCCTATAGCTGCCAGTAGCGCTGTGACACATTCTCCAGCTGTTTTATTCTCGCATTTAACACTGAAGTCTGCATAGTTTTTATATAATTCAGCACGCTCGTTGTAGAGATCTTCAATGGTCTGTCCTGGCGCGATGGCAAGGCCGCGATCCGGATTTTCGCTAATGCGCTCAAGAATCGTCGGCAGACTGACATCCAGATGGCATACCGGCCCTAATGAACTCAGGTGCTTCATTGCTTCTTCTCTGTACACAACACTACCGCCGGTGGCGATGATGCAACGCTTAGCGCGTAACGCGCTGACAACGGAGCATTCGACATCAAGAAATTCTTCTTTTGTCATAGAGTCGGTAACAGCCTGCAAGTTTGTTCCGTACTGGCCTTCAATAAGATGGTCGGTATCAATAAACACCCAGCCTAGCTCATGAGCAAGAATCTTCCCTAAGGTTGATTTGCCTGCGCTGGCCATGCCGATAAGTGTAATACAATCAGTTTCGTTCGGGTAATCTGCCATGAATGTTTCCTTGCTAATCTGGTTATCGCCTTTTGTTCTGCCTGTAGAGGCAGGCGGTGTCAATGCTGCTGGGCGTTGTCACAGGTGCATGGATATAAAAAAAGGCAGGTTCGTAAGAACCTGCCTTGAAGATCGAGTAGTAAACTCGAAGCGATTTTAACGCTTGGAGTACTGGAAGTTAGCGCGAGCGCCACGCTGACCTGGTTTTTTACGCTCTTTCTTACGAGCGTCACGGGTCAGGAAGCCTGCTTTTTTGAGTGTTGGACGCAGATCTTCGTCAATCACGAGCAGTGCACGGGAAATACCGTGACGAGCTGCAAGAGCCTGACCGGACATACCGCCGCCTGCAACGTTTATTTTGATGTCGAACTTCTCAAGCATTTTAACAAGCTCAAGAGGCTGACGGATGATCATCTGGAGAGTCTTACGTGGAAAGTATTCATCGTAAGGACGACCGTTAACAGTGATCTGACCGCTACCAGCGTAGAGGCGGGTACGAGCAGTAGCGTTTTTTCTTCTGCCTGTGCCGTAATCAAATTCGTTGGACATAGTAATCTCCTACCTCTAATCTAGTACTTAAGTTCAAGAACCTGAGGGTTCTGAGCAGCATGTGGATGCTCTGTACCAACACAGATCTTGAGCTTTTTCATGATAGCGCGACCAAGACGGTTCTTAGGAAGCATGCCCTGAACAGCTTTGCGAATAACATCTTCAGGTTTCTTCTCAAGCATTGTTGCAAGGTTAGCTTCTTTGAGGCCACCTGGGTAACCGGTGTGACGGTAGTACATTTTGTCTGCCATCTTGTTACCGGTAACTTTGATTTTTTCACAATTCACGACTACGATGAAATCACCGTTGTCAACGTGAGGTGCGAATTCTGGCTTATGTTTGCCACGAAGGCGGTGAGCGATCTGGGTAGCGAGACGACCAAGGATCTGGTCCTCTGCGTCAACTACAAACCACTCGCGGGTGATATCTTCAGGCTTAGGGCTGAAAGTTTTCATCTATATTACTCCTAGTGTCGAAACACGTTGGCTCTTATGGAGTTCTTGTTTCCATGTCAATAAAACAATAAGATTGGGGTCAGCCCAAAGTCGGTGGTTGTAAGGGGGGATCCGGATTTTGTTATAAACCCTGGAAAAGACCTCCGGCTTCGTGCGGAAAGAACGTACTTATATCATGTCTTGGTCATTGCCAAGTGATTTTTGTGAAAAAAAGAGGATTTTTTATCATGTCAAGTATTCGTAAGGGATTGTTGCAGACAGTATTTTCCGGCGCGTATATGAAACGCTGGAACGATAAACTGCGACCAGCAGAGCTGTATGAGGTCGATAAGCAGGCACATAAAATGATTATTGCGTGGCTGCTGCTGCAGGAAAATACTCGAGAGATGGAGGACGAAGAGCGTCGCGTGCTTGGCGACAGAATTGTTGAGTGGGGTATCTTTGATTACTTGTTCCGACTTGTAATTACAGATATCAAGCCGCCTGTCTATTACCGAATAAAAGAAAATCCAGAGCACCATCGCCAGCTGGTAGAATGGGTGCAAGGTGAGCTTGAACCGGTGTTGAGTACACTTGGTGCTGATTTCTGGATGCGGTTTCTTGCGTATTTCGACCCGGCTAGAAAACACGAATTAGCAGATGACATTCTTGCTGCCGCACATTGTTATGCAAGCAGTTGGGAATTTAAGCTTATTGAAGGATTGAATTCTTTTGATGATGAACTGGATGTGATTCGTGAATCGTTTGTTGAGCAACAGGCGGAATTCCAGAACTTGAAAGGCTTTAAGGGTTTGATGGATCCAAAGACTCATGCGCTCGGGCGGTTCGCTAATCTTTGTGGACAGCTGCGTTTTCAAAAGCGCTGGTCGCAAATGCCGCGTATTCCAGAAACGTCCGTTATGGGGCATATGTTTTTAGTAGGTTGTTACAGTTACTTCTTCTCAGTGGTTCAGGATGCATGTCCTGTCCGTCGTCAAAATAACTTTTTTTGCGGATTGTTCCATGACCTTCCCGAAATGCTAACTCGCGATATTATTTCACCGGTTAAAAAATCTGTGAAGGAATTGGACGTGCTTATTAAGGCGTATGAGGACGAAGAACTTGAACGACGGGTTTTTCAACCGCTTCGTGCAGAAGGGTATACTGATATTGCAGACCGGTTGGGATTTCTTCTTGGAACCGCAACCGGGTCAGAATTTCATGACTGCATAGAAGTCGACGGGAACGTAGAGCTGGTGGACTTTGAAAAGCTTCAGACTCTATATAATGATAATAAGTACAACCCGAAAGATGGCGAGATGTTAAAGGTTTGTGATGAGCTTGCAGCCTACATCGAAGCATATACAGCGGTTCGGAACGGCATTTCAATTAATGAATTGAATCAAGCCATGTGGCGATTAAGAGATAAGTATCGAAAAAAAACTATAGGTAAAATTCACATTGGAGCACTGATGTCGGATTTTGATTAAGAAGAATATCTATCTAAAAAACTCCCCTTGTATGAGGGGAGTTTTTATTTTTACAGGTATTTACTAAAAAAAAAATAAAAAGTGTAACCACGCAACAGTTAGAAACGATGTAATATGTAGAAAGATGTACCAATCTTTTATCCCATTGTGGATACAACCTTTAACTACTGATGCATTACGCATCATGATAAGAAGGTCGTTAATATGATTCGTATTCTTTCGTTGGTTGTTTCACTTGCCTTACTTTTAGGATCGGTTTCGCTTTCTTTTGCGAAAGTCGACTGCAACAGCACTTGTTGCCAAAAGATGGAAAGACTGGTGAAAAAACGCCTTGGATTAACAGATAAGGAACGTGCTGAAGTTTTTGGTATTTTACGGAATGCTAAAACTGAGCGCAGAACGTTTGTTGATCAGTTAAGAGCACCTGATATGACGCAGGAAAAGCGTTTGGGTCTTCATGCAAAGATTAAAGAAGTAGACGAGGCAGCTCGTGCAGAACTGGCTTCAATTTTTTCAGAAGCTCAGATGGAAAAATTTGACGAGATAATGATTGAGTTACGCGAAAAAATTCTTTCGTGCGTGAAGTAACTTTCGTTGGCCGGAGTATTGATGGAAGTGGTCAATGAAGACTGGGAAACAGTCCGCACCGTGCTGGAGGGTGATACTGCAGCGTATGCGTTGATCATTGATCGACATCAAGCCCATGTGGCGACTATCGTGGGGGCCCATGTGCCGCCGCAATACGTATCTGAGGTTGCGCACGAAACTTTTGTTCGTGCATATCGCTCACTTGCTTCATATGCACCCAAAAAGCCTTTTAAACATTGGCTGACAACGATTGCTCTACGAAGTTGTACGGATTTTTGGCGTTCTCATTATCGGAAGAAAGAATCACCGCTATGTGATTTTTCGGATAATTCTACCCAGTGGCTCGAGGCTGTCCGCTTTGCTGAATCTGAAAGAGAGTTCGAAAGGTTAAGCCAAGCACGGGAAGCTAAAGATATTTTGAATCTCGTGCTTGATTCATTGCCACCATTAGACCGGATGGTGCTGGTGATGACGCAACTTGAAGAATATTCCAGCCAGGAAGCAGCTGAGCTGCTGGGTATTAGTTCCGCCAATGTAAAAGTTCGTGCATTTAGAGCAAAGCGTACGTTAAAGAAGCTTTTAAAAAAGTACGGGATAGAAGGGGCATAGCATGGGAAAAAATATGCTTGGAAGGCTTATGTGTGTGTTGAAAAAAACACATGCTATGCAGATGGAAGTCTACTTACCCTCTGCGTGGGGGCAGGGTGTAATGTATGATGTTTATGCAAGCACCCGTATGCAGCCACAATCGTCATTTGAACGTTATTCACCGCAGGTTGCTCTGATGGCGGCTGTTATGCTTGTAGCCATAAGCATTCCCTGTATGCTTACCGTAGACAATGCTCTTTCATTGCTGGACTCACAACTTATTGATGCTGCAAACGATTCAGCACAGCTGTACTTATTCATGTAGGAGCGGGCAATGAACAACTGGAAAGTCTGGACAGCATTTATGCTGGTATTTCTCTTAGGAGCAGCGTGCGGGGTCCTTGGCAGCGGAATTTTTGTTGAGCAACGAATCGTCAAATTCAAAAATTTAAAGGGGACTGGTCTCGGCGGCGGAAAGCAATTTTTACATAAGATAGAAACGCAGGTTAAGCCGGATGAAGAGTCCATGAAAGAGATCCGCCGTATAGTTGCTGTAAATCGGCAACAAATCCGAGGGGTGCGGGGTAAGGCGGCGGAAGAAATACTTCAGATTTTCACTACTACAGAACAGGAAATTACTACGCTTCTTACACCAGAACAGCAGGTGCGTTTTGCAAAAATTATGAAACGTATCCGAAAACGATTCGAACGTATAAAGCTGTTGCGCTCGTTACAAAAGTAACGCTCTTGGGGGAGCTGCGCTGCAACGTGTAAAGGGATGGATTCTGTACCGCATGCCTTGGCATGCATAGTAAAAAGGATGAGAGATGAACACACTTAAAAAAGTATTTTTAGTGCTGGTAATGGTCTGCGCGTTTGTTACCTTTGCAATGCAACATGATGCATATGCACATGAATCTCGCAAGAATGTGTATGTAACAAAGCGTATGAGTAAAGTGTATCCGAATCTCAGGACGCTAGAACGCTTTATTGATGTGGCGGCTCACCGTCCTCGCAAAGTTAGACGTTTCATGCGTCGCAATGACGTTTTTGAGCTTGGTAAAGGTACACGTGTTGTAAAGATGCGCTCAATCTTGCTCGATGGGGTTGATGCGGTTGTATATAAAGTGCGTGTTCCCAATCGTAACCAGTACGGCTACGTTCTTGCTCATAACTTAAAAAAAGTGAAAAAGCACAGAAAGCACAAAGCAGAACACGTCGTTGTATACAAAAATAAGCACAAGGTTGTGTACAAAGAAAAGCATAAAGTAAAGTATGTAGAAAAGTACGTGGAACGATATGAGCCAAGGTTCGATGATAGGTACAAAGTACGATTCAAGGCTACTGTCGCAACACCTATTTTAGTCATCAATTTTTTATAGAGAACAGGAATGAAAAAAATTCTGTCACTCGCTTTGATGGCTAGTTTTCTATTTGTCTCCGCGGCATGTGTACATGGACATAGGCACAGGTATAAGCCTCGGCATCCGCGAAAAGTCATAATTATTGTCGAGCAATCGGTACAGGTTGCTGCACCGCAGATTGCTTAATTAGATTGAACATAAAAAAAGCCCGTTTTGTCGGGCTTTTTTTATGTTAGACTGGGGGCGATTTGATGCTTGAGAAATGAAAATCTGTCGATTGTTATTTTTTTCACAAAAAGTTACCGAATCATCTTTACGTCTTGCTCACAAATGTTTACCGTTACTATAACGCAATGCAGTCATATCTATTTAGATTGCAGCGCAGAGAAAAATTTATAGACCATAACTCGCCGGTGCATAAGTGCTGGGGTGTGACAGACTAACCGTACTCTGAGATATTAGGAGTTTCGATTATGCTATTACGAAGACGTGCCTGGGATATTTTACGTGACGATTATCCCGTTGTTAAAATAGATGATCCACTTGCTGAGGCTATTCGTAAACTTAACGCATGTGCTTCAGAAGGTTGCCTGTGTGCTTTAGTGGAAGACCGTAATGGTCGCATTAAAGGCGCGGTTTCAATTTGGGATACAATGCGTTTTATGGAAGACACTCTGCTCCGTGGCGACGGCATGAAATGCCTTGATGAAAATCGCTATGAACAGATGTTTACTAATGCTTGCAAAGTCTCCGGCTCCATTAGCGTGAAAGACGTTATGGATAAGGATATGACTATTATTCGACCGGATGAACCGCTTTTGCTCGTGCTGGAAGACTTTGTAAAAAAAGGTCGCAGCTATGCGGTAGTCATGGAAGGCGGACACGTTATCGGTGTCATCATGATTAACGATATTTACAAAGAGATCAGTGATCAGATTTTAGCACGCGGTTAAAGATTGATGATGAACCCGCATTCCGGCGTTCTTGCGAAAAAATCAGATGCTCACATACGTCTAGGTATGCTTTGCCCCTGATTTTCTCCCGCGTCTTGCACTGCACGAATTTGTCTCAATCGTATGTATAGTGAATATAAGAAAGCCCCCTGATTCATAAGAAACAGAGGGCTTTTTTTGAACTAATATGAAGTAGGTTACTTCAGCGGTACAAGCTCGCATTGCAGGGACTTAGCACCGTCTACAAAGCGAATGCCGAAGTTTGCCCAGAATGCTTCCATGATGTCGATGCCGTCAGAAAGATCGGCGCTGCCTTCTTCGTATTTAAGGCGGAAGTATTCAAGGAACACACGGGTGTTGTTGTCCAGCATTGGTGCTTCACTGATGAGCTGTTCTTTTTCGCGAAGATACTCATAGTGATCCATGGTTGCGTACGCAAAAATGATGGAGAATGAGAGCTGGGAAATTTTACCCTGAATCTGTGAGAGGAACTGAGAAACATTTTTGTTTTTCTGGAATTCCTGCTGCTGGAATTTAATCCAGTCATAGTATTCAGGCTTGTTGTTAATAAGAGCAATGTTGCCCATGAGAGAATTTTCAAGGTCGGCGCGCGCTGTCTCGGAAAGTTCAGTACCCAGAGCGTTCTTTACGATAGCATCACGGAATTCGAAAGATTTACGTGCAGCATCGTACTGATCGAACAATTGGTACAGGTTCATAAAGTAGTTTGCATAGCGGTCTAATTTATGACGTGTAAGAACAGGGAAGCGGCCTTTGTTTACGATAAGGGTAAACTCATGCCAGTAAATGGAGAAGCGTACCTGATTATCGTAGTGCTTTGTGAATAAGTTGGGATGGAACAGCAGGAAGTAGCCTTTCTCATGAAAGATACTTTTCGCAACAGGTTCAGCACCCGGAATGGATCTGAAATCTTTAGTGCCCTGAAGCTCGTTTACTTTGGCATCAAAGTTTTCAGGAACGATAATTTCCTGAATGCGAAAAGCCATAGTTGCATGGCGAGCCGCTTCTCCGATGATTCCAAGTTCGTCTGTAATTTCTTTACGTTGGTTGCTGTTTCCAATCTCAACACTAATCTTCATGGATGCTCCGTTATAACAAAGTAGTTTGTGCGCTCTTGCCTACCCTGACAAGCGGTTCCCTGCAAGTATGAATTGCGAGCACTGTAAAATTTAGAATAAATTTATCATACAATTTTTTATGAGTGAAATGTTGGTAAATTAAAAATAAATGAAAATAGCGCGCTGTAATTATAGTATGTATTGTGGGTCGTTGCTGGTGTGACTAAGTGTGTAAGTGGTGGTGCTTATATTCGTCTGATGGGGCGGGTAAAGGGATAAAACTTGATTAAGATTTGTTTGAGTTCTTGCCATGTGTGGGGCAAAACTGTATGGTGCGCACCTTCCTATTAGCGAAAAACACGCCGCAGGCACAGCCCTGTGGCGTTTTTGTTCCTGAATCATAATATTAGATATAACGTTGCAATAAATAGAGATTAGATATGAGCAAAACAGGCAGCCTCTCTGCAGGTGATCGTATTGATACTAAATGCACGCGCTGTAATGACATTACAGGGCATGTAATTGTGGCAATGGTAGACGGCGAAATTGTTAAAGTGGAATGTCAGGCTTGCGGTAGTGTTCACAAATACCGTGAAGCTCGTGCTGCGAAAAGCAAAGCACAGGTTTCCACAGTAAAGAAAGTTCGTAATGGCGATTCTCGCAAAGAAGCCATTTCCGCTGCCCGTTCAGCTGCTGCTAAAAAAGCTGCTCAGACGCGCGCGACTCAGCGTGCAAAGCAGGAAGCAGAAGCCGTTATGATTGCATGGAAAACTGCAATGGTAGCTAAAGGTTCTGACGGAGCTCGTACTTACAGCATGAATGACACTTTCACAAAAGGTGATGTTGTACAGCATCCTACTTTTGGTATGGGTGAAGTTCAGACCGTTACTAAACCGAACAAAATGGAAGTTTTGTTTGAAGACGGTGTTAAAGTTTTGCGTTGTCGTGTGTAGGTAGATTTTTCTTAAAAACGGGGATGACTTGTTGGTCATCCCCGTTTTTTTGTATCTATCGTCTGGCGCGGAGGGATTTGTCGAAGTGTTATGGCGTCATGCGGCGCTGTGGTCGAGCCATTTGAACTGATTTATGCCTCAGAATTGTCCTACATATCTTGCGGGGACGCGTGCGAAAACCATTCTCTGATGGATTCGGGGGAGGCTCTGTAGATTCCGTCCGAGCATTTACGCACAGGAAAATCTTCCTCTTTAATCCACTTCTTAATGGTGCTCGGTCCTGCACCTACCGCTCTACAAATGGCAGTAAGCCCTACCAGAACAATTTGACCGTTTGACATATATGTACGCGCTCTGCCTTGCAAGGCGGCAGTCGGCGGAAGTAGTGGTGAATATTCTGCCGTAGGTTCCGGTCCGTAATTGTCGCACTCATCGTTGTATCCGTAAGTGTTCATGCATGTCCTTCGGGTGGTCTTGGGTGGTGATTAAAAGCCAAGCCCAATATCCGGCATGCGGAACAGGTCTCTGGCATATCTGTCCGGTGGAATTTCACCGGTAGCCCAAGGGTCATCAAAAAGAGAATACCCGCCTGCATTGCTGCCATTTCTATGTTTTGCAAGGCATGCGTTACTACAAATTTTGCTGCTCACGCCGTTAGTGAACCTTTTTTCGCATACAATGCAGTGTTTCTCATCAGCTCCGTACCTTTCGTGTGCTGCATGGTTTGCAGAAGCAGCGCAAGAACGGGAGCAATATATTTGACCTGCTCGCTTTACAAAGTGCCTTCCGCACCATGGGCAGCTTACTGTCTGCTTAATGCGTTTGGCTTCTGCCGCGCATTTTCTTGAGCAATATTTGCCTTTACCGGCATTGTAACGTGCCGGACGGACATAAAATTCTGTTCCGCACTGATTGCATGGGACTACTGGCATGACCGTCCTCCATTATAGAACGTGTTGCATCGTTCAATTGCCCGCAAAATAGCGTGGCCAGAGTGAATAGTTGGTGATGCATGGTGATTGAACTCAGCGTAGTACAATTGTAGCAAACGCTGGTGTTCTCCTACTTCAATTTGCACCATAGGCTGATATCCGCTTCCAATACGAGGCTGATTGCACTCTGGGCAGATAGCAATACCTATGCACGCCATTCTCCAAGGTCGGGAAAAATTTCGACCACACACTGTGCAGCGAGTGCGTTCTGGGGCGTAAAAAGAATAACCGGACATATACGTTTTCCTCCGAGTGTGCGTCAGAAAGTTTTTAACTGTGCTTCCTGATTGCAAAAAATGACCATGAAGTGGCGAAGTGATCATATTGTTCACAAAATGCACATTCCCGTCAAGCAAGATTGTACATTTTGTGCAAAAAACTATTTTATTTTTTCTAACATTGTGCTATTTCATACTTATGAACAAAGACTATAACGAAGAAGAATGGCAACTTCAGGAATTCATAGCCGAGTCCATCTTGCTTGTGGGCGGGGTACCTAAACTTGCAGAAATTGCAGGGGTCAGCTCGCGTACTGTGTATGCATGGAAGAAAGGCGAAAGACACCCAAACAGACAAAATTTAAGAAGACTTACAAGCTATTTGGAAAAACTTGCTGAACAGACAGAGTCCTCAACCGAGCTTTATTTTCCTCTGTCTGTAGGGGCGGAACGTCGTGGTGCGCATGAATATGTTAACCGGAACGATGTTATGCAGGTGGATGATTCTACGACCACCTTCCTTGCTCCTGCACTAGAACCTGACGGTCATCAGGAAGAATTTTTCTTTGTAGATAAAGCAGAGGCTCGGCCTAGTGCCGGTGGTGGTTCCCTCGCGACAAGCGATTCTTCAGACGGTCGTTATGCCTTCCGGCTTGATTGGATTTTGCACAAAACGCAGGATTCTAAGAGTCTTAAGATAATGGAAGTGATGGGGCGCTCCATGGAGAGGACGCTGCATAACGGTGACCTTTGTCTTGTAAATCAATCTGATAAAGATCTTGTTGAAGACAGGGTGTATGTTGTGCGTCTTGATGATGAGATTTATGTGAAGCGCTTTTCCCGTATCCCCGGTAAATACCTGTTCCGTGGTGACAACCGCGAACTTGCGTATCAGGATATAGAAATTGACCCGCGTGATGAGTCCCTAAGCTGGGAAGTCATCGGGCGGGTTATCTGGGCAGGAAAGGATTTGTAAAACTTTTTGCACATTATGTGCGCACTTTGTAGTGCTTTGTTCATCATAGCCAACGACAATAAATTTAAAGCGTTCTCTGGGGATTTTCCTGAGAACGCTTTTTTTGTGCGATGGTTTCTATAAAACAGCACCGTTAGAACTGCTGAAATTAGTACAAGAGCTTTTGTACTAGAATGAAAGTATGTTGCGTCATACAAGTTTCAATGGAGCGTGTGACAAAATAATTATAGAATCTTCCATTTTTTCCTTCATATGATACTATCGGATCTGACTTTATCAGTGTAATAGGAGAATTGTGTAAAAATAAGTTGCCGACCATACGAGCAGAATCAGGAGGGGACTATGAATTACCGCAAAGCAGAAACCATGACAGAGTTATTTTGGCAAAAATCACGTAACCCACTTACGTTTTGGCCGCGTATTATTCTAACATTGCTTCTTTTTATTGCCTTTTGGTCACATGCCGTTTGGTGGATTATTTTTTTAGTGTTTTTACAAGCAGCAGTGATGTTCTTTGCACCACCCGCAACAGACTATGAAAATTGGATAACACGGGCAACAGACGGTTTTCGAATATGGAGTGTCGTCCGGTCAGTGGAAGAACGTAATACTATGCTGCTTATGTTCATATTTGCGACAATTGCCTTGTTGGCAGCGTTATGGGCACACAGTGTTTTTTGGGTACTCTTTTTCGGTACCCCGATAGCAATAGGGAAGTGCCTTCTTATTCGACGATTTGTCGCCATGGCTAGGAATGCTGAATATGACATGCACACGGGGCTTACTGCTGCAGATCTTCAAGCAATAGCGAGTCGCTGTAATTTGACGAATTAATTCTATTCTTGGGGAATAAGGGTGTGATACGTGGCCGAATTAGTGCGGAATTCGCAACGGTGTCATCACAGCATCAGACTGGCGTTTGCCTTGGCTGTGCTTGTGACTATGTGCATGAGCGTTGCCTCGTGCCGGAATGTCGGAAGATATCCGGTGTGGGAATACAATCAGCAAAATGCCGTTGCAGACTTAGAAAATTTGTCACAAAACCCTTCAGATTATTTAAAGCACGATGCGCACACGCCAGTCATGACGGCGGCAGAACAGGCTGTACAGTTTGCAGCGCTTAAAGTGTACCACTTTTCGCCGTGGCGGCAGTCAAAGCCGACCCATTCTAGAGAAGATGCATTTTGGGGAACAACGGCTTACCCGCATACTTTAGGTTATGCGGAGAACCTGCTTCCGTGGACAAAGGCTGCCATGTCAAAACTTGTGGCAAGGCAGTCTATGGGCACATATCCCAGCATGGCAAAACATGCGATTACAGTTCGTAGCTCTTCGTTGCGTGTGCTTCCTACTAGCAAGCCATATTTTTTCAACCCAGCCCTTCCCGGTGAAGGGTATCCGTTTGACTATTTCCAAAACTCCAGCGTTCATGCCGGAACACCGATTTTTATTTCCCATTCATCAGTTTCAGGGAAGTGGCTCTTTGCAGAAACAGCATATGCAAGTGGCTGGATTCTTGCCAACGATGTTGCGTATGTAACAAGTGAACAAGAGCAGATGGTAATGTCTGGAACATTGCACGCAATTATGCGTGATGGAGTAGCGCTCAAAACTTCGAAAGGTAATTATCTGTCTACAGGATCTGTCGGAGCTATTTTCCCTAGAGTAAAAGGGAGTAAAGCGACGAAGGCGCCTGTTATGTTGTCCAAAGTAGTTCAGGCCGCTAAAGCAAAAAGGGTAAGTGCCAGAAAAGGTTTGTTTGAGGCAATGACGGGGCTCAAATGCAACGACGCAAAGTTTAATGCTTTGAAATCAAAATATCGTGTTGTTCAACCTAAGTCATACGTATACCTACTTGTTCCAGCGCGTAAGACAAATGGGCAGGCAGAATTCTTCAAAGTTCCAGTCTGGACAAAACAGGTGGCGGAAATTCCGGCACCAATGACGCCTAGAGCAATGGCTGAGCTGGCTCAGCATGTTATCGGACAACGATACGGCTGGGGTGGGTTATATTTAGATAGAGACTGTTCTTCCGCAGTGCGTGATCTTTTCATCGCATTCGGAGTATGGTTGCCGCGAAATTCCAGCACTCAAGCTGATACGGGCAAGCAAGTTATTTCATTGAAGGGCTTAACTGCCAGCGACAAGCAAGATTTGATTGTTGAAAATGGAATTCCATTTTTCTCTCTTATCGGTATGCATGGACATATCGGGCTGTATTTAGGATATGAACCTATTACTAAAATGCCGATTATGTTGCATGACATCTGGGGTGTTCGCACGTTTAATGCGGATAGGGAAAGCAGAGCGATTATTGGTCGCATCTGTATTACCACCCTGAGGCCGGGTGAAGAGAGGCGGGATGTTAAGAAGGATTATTTCTATAGCAGGATCATGAAGCTCCAAGTCAAACCCGGAATATGGAAACGAAAATAAAAAAGAAGCCCCTGAGAGAACACAAACTCAGGGGCTATTTTTTTAGCAGCTATACTTCGATCGGTGCGACGATCTTATTTCAGCTGTTTCGGTTAAGACTGGAACAGGTTGCCTACACTGGTAGAGAAAGGCAGGAGGAAAATTGTTCCAGACAATCCTGGAGGTATCTACATTGCAAAATGATTGTGCCAGCTGTTTGCGAAAAGCTGCGAATGATGGAAGCACCGCGCCGCAAACATAGGCGTAGGTAATAAATATGCCATTGGGCTTTAAGCTTGTTCGTATGGCTTGCGTAAGTTCGCTTTGTTGCTCAGAAGAAAAAGACGCCCAAGGTAATGATGAAATAATAACATCCGCTTTGTTCACGGATTTTTGTCGTAAGATGTCAGGAAGATTTTCCGCACCATCAAGCACAAAGTGTGTGTGTGAATATTGAGCTACAAGTGTTTTATAGAGATGCGGGTTTTTTTCGATGGAAATAAAGGTGGCACCATCTTTAAGTGACCGGATTAGATGTTTTGAAATACATCCGGTGCCAGCACCAAGCTCTACCACCACATCGGCGTTAGGTAGCCATTCACTGCTTGCGATCATTTTACAAAGGCTCGGGCTGCTGGAACAGACAGTGCCTGTTGAAAATGGGTCGCGTATGAATTCTCGAAACATGCTCCAACGGGATGAACGCATTCTGTATCCTTTGCTATTATGACTGGTTGGCTTCGTCTATATTCTCAGGCGGGCAAGGTCTTTGTTTTTACAAGGACTAATGTTTTTGCCATTCTTTTTTTGTGAACAGCTACTTGCATCAGTCCCGCAAAAGGGACTTATCTTGACCGCGAGTTATACAACAACCGTGATATCGTATGATTAACAGCCGTGCGATCAGCACAGTGCCTGCAATGGTAACAGCAAAAGAAGTACCATTTAAATATAAATACGACGTGTCTTGTCATTATTTTTAGAATGCATTTAAACGACAGCAGGTTGTGTGACAGGATTTTTTTTCTAATATTTTATGCCACGATCCTATAGTGATGAGTGTGAAGATACTTGCACTGAAAGAGTGTAATTTCTTTACGTGACGTATAAAAATTATACGAAATTGTGACCTTACCATCTTGAAGAAAGATGTCGATCTTAAGATTTTTCGAATAAGAATTTGAAAGAATTGCCAAAGAGTTTCCTCGCGAGTGCAGAGTAGTTCCTTGTCTCTCTAGAGCTTTAGCTATTCTTGAACTATAAGAAATTACGGTAAAAGATAGTGTGGTGAGTTGTCGTCGGCTAACTAAGGTATTCGCCTTGCGTCTTACCAGTTGACACAGCGCGTTTTCCGGCTAGTCTGCACAAGGCGACATTACGCCGGAGCAGAATTTGAATGAGTGAATCATATACGTTTTATGCAGCGACGTTGGGCTGCAAGATTAACCAGTACGAAACACAAGCGTTACGCGAAGTGTGGGTTGCTCGCGGGTTCTCAGAATTGGACTCTGCGGCTGATGCTGATTTTATTCTCGTAAACTCGTGCGCTGTTACAGCTAAGGCTGTGAGTGACGTGCGTTCTACCGTGCGCCAGCTGCACAGAGCAAACGAGGAAGCACAGATTGTTGTTACAGGCTGTGCTGCGCAGGTGATGGGCGATGAGCTTAAAGCTCTGCCGGGCGTTACCCGTATCGTTCCGCAGGATGCAAAAACTTCGTTGAAGACATGGCCGGAATTGAAAGAGGGCATGGCTGAGCCGGAAAATGTATTTCCTGACTTTGCGGTAACTAACTATAATCGTGCCCGTGCAGTTGTAAAAGTGCAGGACGGTTGTTCGCATCGGTGCACGTACTGTATCGTGCCACTTACCCGTGGACGTTCGCGTTCCCGCAGTGTGGCAGATATTATTACAGAAGCCCGTACACTTCTGGAGTCAGGCTTCAGAGAGTTAATTCTTTCTGGTGTTAACTTGCGCCAGTTTGGACGCGATCTCGATGGCACACCGGATTTTTGGGATCTTATTGATGAGTTTGAACGTGCCCTTGGTAAAAAGTGGGGCGGGAAAGCTCGTTTTAGAATTTCATCGTTGGAACCGGGGCAGCTTGGCGCGAAGGCACTGGAAGTGCTCTCTCGCAGTACCATGGTTGCGCCTCAACTTCATATTTCGTTGCAGTCCGGTAGCGACTCTGTGCTGAAACGCATGGGACGTGGTCATTACAAGACGGCACCACTTTTGGATTTTCTAGATAAACTGCACGACGTGTGGCCTGTATACGGGCTTGGTGCAGATATTCTGATGGGCTTTCCGGGGGAAACAGAAGAAGAGTTTCAGGAAACCATGGCGTACATTACGACTATGCCGCTTACCTACGCCCATGTGTTCCCATACTCTATTCGTCCTGGAACTGCCGCTGCAACCATGTCTGATCAGCTGCCTAAACAGGTGAAGAAAGAACGCGCAAAAGCTGTGCGTGATTTAATCGCTGAAAAGCATCAGACCTTTTTACAAAAGCTTATTGATGAGAAACTACCTCTGCATGTTGTTCTGCAATCTGTGGAAGAGAACAAGGGTGTTTCTCAATTTTATACAGAATGTTATTTTGATACCCTTCCGTTTGGTACCGGCTTGCGAGATATTTGCACTGGTACCGCCATAGAAATGAAAAAGAACGGCTTGCGGGTTAGCGCAGAATAAAAAGAAAAGCAGTTGGGGTTATCCTCAACTGCTTTTTTCTATATTATTATTTTTCCACGCACTCATGCGGTTATTTACCGAAAAGTGGCAACTCTATGTTATAACATGGCTTGAATAAAGAATGGATGTAGAGTAGGTAGCGTGAAGTGTCGTAGCAAGCAACTTGTTGCGGCTATTCGCATATGCAGGAGGCAACTCTTGCAAGCAAAAAAAACCTTATGCCCTGCAGTGTTAACGCAGGGTTTTGACATATAGAGAGGAACGTATGCTTAAAAGCATGACAGGATACGGTCGTTGCACTCACGAGGGCGACGGCTTCACCATGACTTGGGAAATCCGTAGCGTAAACAGCCGCCATCTTGACCTTAAATGGCGTCTTCCAATGCTGGCTCGCTCACTGGAAACCCGTTTTGAAAAGACCGTACGTAAATTCGGCCAGCGCGGCCGTGTAGAAATAACACTCAATTTGCAGATTCAGCGTGCTGAATTGCAGGCCGTAGCATTTAACACTGCTCAGGCTTCTGCAATGCTTGAAGAACTTGCAAAATTTGCAGGCGAACGCGGTGACAATTTTGCACCGGATTACACTCGCATGCTTGGTATGTCTTTCCTGTGGGAAGACAGCAGTAATGAGCCGGAAAAAGAATTTGCTAATAAGCTTGTTGAAGGCCTTGAGCTCGCACTTACTGATTGGAACAAAGCTCGTGCAACTGAAGCAGCTGCTCTTTCTGCAGACATGCTTGAGCGTACAGGACGTATGCGCGGTTGGGTTGCAACCATTAAAGAACGTTCACCGCAGATCAAAGAAGAACGCTTTGCTACACTGCGTGACCGCATTACCGAAGTGCTTGCCCGTGTTGAATCCGAACTGGAAGAACAGCGTTTCTTACAGGAAATCACCGTACTGTCCGATAAGCTTGATGTGAGTGAAGAAATCACCCGCCTTAATGCCCATATTGAGCGCTTTGACGAGCTCATTAACGGCGGCGGCGAAGCTGGCAAACGCCTTGATTTTACCCTGCAGGAGTGCTTCCGCGAAGTGAACACCTGTGGCAACAAAATTCAAGATCAGCAGGTTGCCCGCCTCATCGTTGATTTCAAAAACGAACTCGAAAAATGCCGGGAACAGGTACAGAATCTGGAGTAGCATATGAAAAGCAGCAAGCTGCTTAACATTGGCTTTGGTAATTATGTCGTGCACCACCGTGTTGTAAGCATTGTGACGCCCACGTCTTCTCCTATGCGTCGCGTTAGGGAAGATGCGCGAAATGAAGGGCGGCTCGTGGATGCAACTCAGGGAAGAAAAACGCGATCAATAATTATCACAGATTCTAATCACGTTATTTTGTCTGCTATTCAGGCAGAAACTATTAGTCAGCGTTTCCTACAGGAGGATAACGACTAATGACTCTTGATATTTCCGGTAAGGCCACTAGAGATTTTGATGTTATTGGCCGCCGAGGAATTGTTCTTGTTTTATGCGCACCTTCCGGCACTGGTAAAACTACTTTGTCAAAGCGCTTACTCAAAGAATTTCCTCGATTTTCGTTTTCTATTTCATACACAACCCGTCAGCCACGTAAGGGCGAAGTTCACGGCAAAGACTACTACTTCATATCTGAAGAAGAGTTTTGCGAAAAACGTGATGCTGGTTACTTTGCAGAATGGGCTGAAGTGCATGGCAAGTTCTACGGCACGCCTAAAGAGGCTACGCTGGACATGCTGCAACAGGGTAACGATATTATTTTTGATATAGATGTACAGGGAGCCAGCCAGCTTTACGGTAACTTAAAGCAGGGTTGTTATGTGTTTCTCCTACCACCTTCCCGTGATGAACTTGAAAAGCGTTTACGTGGTCGTGGAACCGACGACGAGCAAACCATTATGAACCGTATTGCGAACGCTCAAAAAGAGCTGGAGCAGGCACATTGGTTTAACGCTTGGATTGTTAATGACAATCTGGATAAAGCTTACGATCAGCTTCGCAGTGCATATATTGCTGCGACACTGTCTCCGCAAAGCTCTCCGGATCTTGTAAGTTACATTATGGAAGATTGGAGTTAGCATGGCGAACCTTGTAATTGCGCTTGATTATCCGGACAAAGCAGGAGCGATGGCTATGGCCAAAATGCTCAAAGGTGCTGATGTTTGGGTAAAAGTGGGGCTGGAACTCTTTACAGCCGCAGGTCCTGAGATTATTGGTGAATTAAAACAGATGGGACTCAAAGTCTTTCTTGATATGAAATTCTTTGATATTCCAAATACAGTTCAAGGTGCGGTACGTTCAAGCGTGCGTCACGGTGTGGACATGGTAAATATTCATCTGATGGGCGGAGAGCGCATGGCGCGTGCTGCTGTTGCAGGGCTTGCCGAAGGTTCTGTAGATTCTGGAGTTTCACCAATTTTACTTGGTGTTACAGTGCTCACCTCCATGTCTCAGGAAGATTTACCTAAAGGGATGACAACATCACTGGAAGATACTGTTCTTTCATTTGCCACCTCCGGTAAGGAGTGGGGCATTCATGGTGTTGTGTGTTCCGGCTTTGAAGTTGATACAATCAAAAAGTCTTGCGGGAACGATTTCCTCTGTTTGACTCCGGGCATTCGTCCTGTTTCTCTTGGTGATGACCAGAGACGTACTATGACTCCGGCACAGGCTGTGAAAGCCGGATCAGATTATCTGGTTGTAGGACGTCCCGTAACTGGCGCTGACTCTCCGTTGCACGCTGCACAGGAGATTTTGGAGGCCATGAAGATATAACCACTAGTTGCTGCTGGATTTGAGGAGGTTGAAGTGGGATTACAAGAAATGGCTTCTCCGGAAGATAGAGAACCTATTAAAGGCATCTTTTCTACACAGGAAGTAAGGCAGGTTGATACCGGTACTGGCATTCGTAAGTCCGTGCAAAAAACTTTCTGGTTTGTAGAAGAGTTGGATGGAAAAATCGAAGTTCAACCTCTTAACGCAAACTATATCCCAGCCGGGAAAAAGCGTTTTATTACCATTGAAGATGTCATTGGTCGTTTTCAACCGGAACCTGAGTTTTATGTAACTACAGTGTTCCCGAAAATGCAGGAACTTGCTGATACTGTTGACCGTGCAGACGGTCATAGAGACAGCGGCGAGAATTTTACTGCAGAATTTGAATATGGCAATGCACTTCAGGTAGATGAAGAAAACGTTCGTGCTAACTTCGGTCTTGGTCTTACCTATCTTGACCGTGGCGAAACCAGCAAAGCTAATAATATCTTTGAACGACTTGTTAAACTGGATGCTGCTTTTGAGAAAAAGCATAAGCATTTGTTTAACGACTTTGGTATTAATCTTCGCAAAAACAAAATGACCAAGCAGGCTCTTGAGTACTATGACAGAGCGCTTGAATTGTCCGGTGGTGATGATCACCTGTTCTACAATATTGCCCGTGCTCACTTTGAAAAGAAAGATTACGCTCGGTGTGTAGATTTTCTTCTGAAGGCTATTAATAGCAATCCAGATTTTGAAGTGGTTCTTAAGTTCTTTGTATGGCTTCTCGATAAAGGCCTTGTGCCGGAAGAGCGTCTCAGCGAAGTACGCACTGTCGTACGTACCGCTGAGATAGCAGCCAAAAGAAAAGAGGAAGTTACGTCGGCTGTCGGTGACGGCATCCAGCTCGAGCAGAGTAAAGCAGACGAGGCCATCCCGACCGTTGAAGATGTTTTTGCAAATGATGACGACGATGATCTGCTGTTACAGCAGTAGTCATTCGTTTTACAGTTAGTAGTTAGTATTATATGGCAGGGGATTACATGTGTAATTCCCTGCTTTTACTGTTTTCGAACAGATAGTTTATGTTACCGTACTGGAGTTGTTTTGGCTAAAAATTGGGTACAGCGAGAAGGCGATAGCTCACCTTCCGAGTTAGCTGGGTGGGCTGAAGAGCTCGAAATTTCAAAAACGCTTATTGATATCCTCTGGCTTCGCGGATTGCATACTCCGGAAGATATGCAACAGTATCTTTCCCCGGGGCTTAAATATCTTGAGCCGTTTAATAAGTGGGCAGGATTGGAAGAAAGCGCTGCTGTACTTGCCGAAGCATTGCTTGCAGGCAAAAAAATGGCTGTGTGGGGTGATTATGATGTTGATGGTGTGACTTCTTCGGCAGTAGTAACCCAACTCGTTAAAGAACACGGTTTCGAGATCATACAGCATATTCCGAACCGCATGGAAGAAGGCTACGGCCTTAATGAGGCTTGGATTGAACGCCTTGCTGAAGACGGTGTTCAATTGCTGCTTACAGTCGACTGCGGTATTACAGATTTTGCTCCAATCGCAAAAGCTCGTGAGCTGGGCATGACTGTTGTTGTGTCAGATCATCACCTTCCCGCCGAAACTCTGCCGGATGCACATGCTGTTTGTAACCCGAAAGTTGGCGAATGCCCGTGTCCGCACCTTGCAGGTGTAGGCGTTGCCTTTTTCTTGATGTGCGCGTTGAACGTTCGGCTTGCCGCATCTACCGGTAAGCGTGCAGACGTGAAAGAGCTACTCGACTTGGTTGCTCTTGGAACCATTGCCGACGTAGTTAGCCTTTCCGGTCAAAACAGGGTGCTTGTAAAAAACGGCCTTCTTAAGATCAAAGAGGCTAGTCGCCCCGGTATTGCCGCGCTTAAAGAAGTTTCAGGCTATGCAGCGGGTGGAACCGTAGAAGCAGGTCAGGTTGCTTTTGGACTTGCACCGCGAATTAATGCTGCAGGTCGTATGGGCAAAGCAGATATTGCTCTTGAAATGCTGCTCACAGATGACTACGAACGTTCCCGTCAGCTTGCTCGTGAGCTGGATGTGATGAACGAAGAGCGCAAGAATGAAGAAGAGCGTATCCTTGATGCTGCAATGGAACAGGCTGCTTCACAGTCAGATAAGATGGGACTCGTTCTCTATGGTGAAGACTGGCACTCCGGTGTTATCGGCATTGTGGCTTCGCGTGTAGTAGAAAAATTTTATAAGCCTACGCTGATTTTATGTAGCGATGGCGAAAAAGTGAAAGGTTCTGGGCGTTCCATCAGCGAATTCCATCTGCATGCCGGTTTAGGACGTTGTAAAGATTTGCTGCTTGGATATGGCGGACATAAACTCGCTGCGGGTATGTCTTTGGAAAAAGAGAACCTTGAAGAATTACGTACTCGTTTTAATGATGTTGTTATTGAAGCCGTTGGTGATAAGCCGTTAACAGCGACGCTAAAATTTGATGCTCCAGTCGGCTTTAATCTCGCAGCAGATTTTACGTTGTTGAAAGAGCTTGAATTGCTGCAACCGTTCGGCATGGGAAACAGCGAACCAGTGTTCAAGTCTCCTGTTCTGTTGCTTAAATCACGCCGCATCTTTGCGCGTAAGCATCTCAAGCTTGAGTTGCTCGATTTGGATTCCGGTATTACGCTACACGCCAAAGCATGGAGAATGGTAGACGATATTCCACCATCCATGGAGGGAAGAAAGCTTAGACTTGCTTACTCTCCACGTATTGACCGGTACAATGGCAGTGCCAGCGTTGATTTGAAAATAAAAGACTGGGAATTTTTACCTTAGATGTAAAAATACCCTGACACTAAGTGTGTCAGGGTATTTTTTCGCATAAAGGAACAAGTCCCGAATGCGTTCTGTATCCTAGCCCCGTTACATTGTACGGGAGCATACAAGACTAAGAGAACGGGTTGAATCCGTTGGCAGCTGGCTTCATTTCGTACTGAGCAGCATTGCCGTTCTGAATGTCTTCAAGCGCTTCTGCAAGTCTGTCAGGACAAGAAGTGTCTTTAGTGCCGCAAGGGGTACCTTTGAGGATCGGAATAACGTCGTCCACAGGTTTACCTTCAAGCAATTTACTAATAGCGGAAAGGGAGCCTGGACAGCCTTTTACAAATTGTACATCGTGGATGACGCCATCAGTAACGTCGAACATGATCTGCTTAGCACAGACACCGGTTGGAACAAAAGAATACATGGGCAGCTCCTTATTTGTGCTCGACGGTTATAAGAGTACTGCAGCGCCCTTGTAAAGGGTGTTTTGCATTGGAATTTTTTTTGATAACGCGCAGTAAAGGAAGATCAGCATGGATAATAATCCTTTTAAGAATCTGAATAAAAAGAATTTTCCTGACCCGAATGCTCCTAAAACAAAACAACCTAAGCAGAAGAAAGCTTCTGGTTCGGATAAAGATTTGTTTTCTGCACCTGACGAGGATGATGACTTGTTTTCTCAGGCTATGGTGAGTGTGTCTTCTCTTGGAGGCGGGCAGGGGAAAGTGAAAAAGCGTACCCATTCAGGTGATGCTTCTATGCGCATGGATGAAGTGAAAGGCTTTGAAAAAGTGTCGAAGAAAAAAGATAAGAAACAGGCTGCAAAAGAGCGCTCCAAACAGGCGGTCGGATCTGCAAAGCCTAAGGTAGAGATTCCTGAAGAAGATGCATTCGCTGCTGCAATGATGGGTGTGAGCGGCCTGAGTAGCAAAGGCAGGGAAGTTGTTCCTGATGCGAAAGCGGATGCAAAGAAAGGTTCTGCGACTGATGATTCAAAAAAAGCATTACAGGATTTATTAGAGAGCGAAATTGAATTCGTACTCGAATATACAGATGAGTATGTTCAGGGACACGTGCAGGGTTTTGATCCTATTATGATGGGCAAATTGCGTGCAGGACAGTTTAGTCCGGAAGGGCATCTTGATATGCACGGTATGGTTGCGCCGGAAGCCCATGAGGCTATGGTGCATTTTCTTCGTGCTGCTTATAATAAAGGAAAGCACACTGTCTTGTTGATCCCCGGCCGAGGTAAGAACTCTCCTGAAGGATACGCAGTACTCCGCGAGCGTATTCAGGAATGGCTTACAAGAGAGCCGTTCAAGCGTGTTGTGCTAGCCTTTTGTACTGCGCAGAATAAAGATGGCGGCGCAGGTGCGCTGTATGTCTTATTAAGAAAATTTAAGAAGAGTCGTGGAAAAATTCAGTGGCAGCGAAACGATGTGACAATTGATTATTAGAGACGCAGCAAAGCAAAAGTGCGCCTAGTCTGACGACTACATTCACTATCGTTTAATTGGGACATGGGCTGTCGTTTAGTTAGGAAATAACTTGTGTTTAATTACGATAGATATTGTCGTTTACATCTGATGCACACTATCGTTTAATTAAGACGCTTGTTGTTCCATATCGATCGTCGGGTCCCATATTACATACGGGCTGTTGGGAGTGCGTTTGCATGCGTACATTGCATGATCTGCTTTAGAAAGAAGCTCGTCCGCGTTTGTGGCGTGTTCAGGGCACATGGCAACCCCCATCGCTGCGGTCATACTTGTTGTGGTTGCGTCGTTAAATTCCATTTGTCGAGCAATGTGGTAGGCAATACGAAGAAGTGTTGTCTGTAAATCTTCCACAGAATGAATACCGCTTAGTAAAAGTAAAAATTCATCTCCGCCTGGGCGTGCCACAAGATCAACTTCTCGTAATATGTGCTTAAGTCGCTTTGCTACTTTCTTGAGTACTTCATCCCCAAAGTCATGTCCCCGCGTATCGTTAATCTCCTTAAAGTCGTTTAAATCAATAAAGACGACCGAGAACGGAACCTGACTGCGGTGTTGCAGTTCAATAGAATGGGAGAGTTGCATTTTGAATTGGCGACGGTTTGCCACTCCTGTCAGTCCGTCGTGCAGAGCCATATGCTGAATACGGCGTTCTTGTTCCTTTTTGTCTGTAATATCTTCAAGAATCAGCACGTAACGGGCAAGAGCATCATGTTCGAGTACAGGTGAGATGGAAAGTGAAAGCCAGCATTTAGTGTTGTCTTTGCGTATTGTGAAAATGTCATCACGCCATTCCGGTGTATTTGTCAGAGTCTTCCATGAAAAATGGGTGCTGTTAGACAGAGTTTCCAGGAAAGGAACTTGGTTTCCGTGCAACTCGTCTGCCGTGTATCCGGTGATTTGTGTGAACCGGGTATTCACATATTCAACGCACCCATCAATAGAAAGGATCGCTGTTCCGGCAGGACTTTGTTCCAAGGCTTTTGAATAGAGACGAATCTCATGCTGGGCTGCATGTAGGTCAGAGTAGTCGCGAACAGCAATGATGGCGGTGCGTTTGCCGGAAATAGATACAGAGCGCATAGAAACAAGTGCGAAGAATTTTTTGCCACTTTTGCGTTCGGAAACTGCCTGTAAGTTGTTTACCGGTTTTCCTGTAAGCAGGGCGTTGGCAAACCGCTTGGCATCCTTCACACTCGCCCACGTAAAAATAGCGCTGACAGCATTATTGTAGACATCCTGCCAGTTGTGATCCAGCAAATGCAAAAAGCTTTCGTTAACATCTGTGACTAGACCTGACTCCATATCAGCAAGCAGCATAGGGTCTGGTGTTGCATGAAATGTAGTTTCAAACTTACTGGTTTCCGGATGCGCATGGCATCGTTCCAGTCTTAATCCTTGCAACTCTCGACGTGTAGCAAGTGATTTTCGTTCCACATCCACTAATCGCATACGCAGTTGCAGACTTTCTGCTTGAGCAGCAGAAAGTTTTTCAGACGTTGTCGTTGCAGTGTCTTGAAACTTGTCTTTTTGACGGATGAGATAAAAGCTGAAAATGAAGATAATGCTGCCGACCAGCAGCGGAAGAAAAAAGTGCGCAACAGAATTGTCCGAGAACCATTGGTTAACGGCAAAGTGATATATAATCGCGCAGCAGGTGGCGATAATGAAAAAGAGAGCCGGTCTACTTTTCCCTACAAAAGTAGACGGCGAGATTCTGCCCATAATCGTGTATCCCCCCACCGATTATTTGGGTTATTTTTCTATCTTTCCAAAAGGATATCAGATTCTTGTAGTGCGGGGAATAGGGATTAGCCTGATTATATATAATTTTGTAAAAATTATTGAGTCGGATAGCGTGAACTTGCTGTTTTTCCATGCAAGTCACTAGAAATTGCGTGGATAAGAGAGAGCGGAACTTTGTAAAAAAAAGTTTCAGAAAAAAGTGTTCCGTCATCTTTTGCCCAGTCTGTACCTGTCAAAACATGTGCAAGTGCAGCTATTTCTGCATCGTTTGCATGTGGAGTTCCTGTCCGTAAAGTTTTTTCCCGTACCAGAATCAGCAGGTCTTCTAGCAGGCTAAAGATATCGTCTTCTTCAATTTCTTTTTTTTGTAAAATTGTTTGAAAATGCTGAACAAAGTATTCTTGTGAATGACAGAGTTGGGAGTATACCGCATGCTGTTCATCGATTGTTTCAAGTAGCATTGCACACCGTTCTGCATTTTCTTTTTGGCGTAAAAAGGGGTAGGAACGAAGTTGCTGCATGAGAGAATGGATCTTTGTGCGTGTCGCTGCAGACGAAAACATGATGACTCCTATATAAACAAATTGTTATAGATATTCCGATAAATCGTACTGTAAAATGAGTCAATGTTTTCCTTAACTTTCCTATTTGTTGCGGTTGCAAACCGCTAGGCATACTACATATGAAGCGTATTTTCTTTTTGTTACTGGTAACAGCTTTTGCACTCTCCGGCTGTTCTGGAGCAGCTGTAAAGCCCAAAGCACCAGCTAACCCTACAGGGGTTTCTGGAAAGCTTAATCATGAGGCAGAGCTTGCATATGCAAAGGCCCATGTGTTGTGGAAAAATGGCGTGTGTGAGAACCCGGCAAAAGCAGCGGGTTTGCTGCGTGAGGCGCTTCGGCTTGAACCGGAGTATGGCGAGGCATGGCTACGGCGTGGACGCTTGTTAATTCAATTCGCCGAATATGAGGCAGCAATTGAAGACCTTGATAAAGCTGTGCGGTATTATCCTGAAAGTATTTCATATGCATATAGAGGATACGCAGAGTTTGGACTTGGTAATTACATGGGGGCCAAGAAGAACTATGAGGTTGCATTGGACCTGAATAGCTCAAATGGCACAGCATGGAACTTTTTTGGCGAGCTTCTCATATCACAGCTGAAAGTTGATGATGGGTGTGACGCTTTGGCAGAAGGCGCAGATCTCGGTTTTCCCGCTCCGTATGATGATGCACTTCTTAGCGGAGTATGTGTTCCATAGCTTCAAATGAATATGTTGTCGGATAGGCCTGTCCTTTAATTTGATGTGTCTTGCTATGGTTTCTTCGTGCGCAATTCTCGATACAAGTGCCTTTCTTCGACATACATTTTCCTTTTTTCGACCAATTCCTACGAATGCCATTTTTAATAAAATGAGCTCTACGCAAGTATGTCTCCCACACAGTTAAGCCAGTAAGGCTTTTTAGATTGCTATCACTAAGAGCGTCTTCGGAAACGAAGGCGCTCTTTTTACTTGTAAAAATCCTAGTGGAGAAAGTGAGTCCATCAGTGGTGCGTATGCGTAAGAGCATCGTAGCATCCTTGTTTCATAGGCCTATCACCGGTTGTGTTTTTTTTACGGGGTATGCTGTCGTGAAATAAGGAGATTGTATGGATTGGAAAGATTTAGGCTTGAGTGTCGCTAAAGTGGCTCCGATATTGGGAGCAGTTTTAGGAGGGCCGGTTGGAGCAATTGCGGGAGCAGCCGGGACGCTCATAAGTAGTTTTCTTGGAGTTGATCCAGAGCCAGAGGCTGTTGAGGCAGCACTTCGGGACCCGAAGACGCTGCTGAAGCTTAAACAACTTGAAGTAGAACAACAGGCGCAGTTGCTGGGCTGGCAACGTGCTCAATTGGATGCAGAACTGCGAAACGTGCAGGATGCCCGCGCCCGCGAGGTCGCATTGGCAAAAGCAGGGCATGGTGGTGCATGGGTAACAGGTGTGGTTGCTTTAGTGGTTATTGGCGGATTTTTCTGGATGTTGAACATTATTGTTTCAACTCCTGATGTGAGTGAGCCTGCTTTGCTCTTGCTCGGTTCGCTGGGTACTGCGTTTGGTGCAGTGGTGAACTACTATCTTGGTTCTTCTCTTGGCTCATACCGCAAAGATAAAGCCGGGAACGGAGGCAGTAGTGGGATGTAGCAGTGAATCTCGTTGGCATATGGATCGGAATGTCACCTTGAGTGTAGCTTTTGCGTTAATTACCGCCGTGGCAACAGTTGCAGGTGTTTTTAGCAGCTTTAGTGCTCGGCTTGAGCATGTTGAGCAAATGACCGGTTTGTTATCGAAAGAATACGCATCACAGCAGCAAGTTGTAGTAAAGGTGGCGCGTATTGATGAACGGGTAGCGGCCATGCAGGAAGTACTTTCGGAGATCAAGGCAGATCTACGGAGGGATCGCAACTAATGGCATTAGAAATTACATGCGTAAATGACGAAGCAGAGTCTGTTGAAAAGAAAGAGAAGGCTACAGTTACGAAAAAAAGTGCTGTAGGTAAAAAGAAAGGTAGTTGCGTGGCTCGCAAGATTTCAGCGAAACAGCGGCGTTTTATTAATGAGTACGTAACTGATTATAATGGATGCCTTGCTGCGTACAGAGCGGGGTATTCGAAGCGGTCTGCATCTACTACGGCAAGGCGCTTGCTTGCTGTTCCAGAAATAGTGAAGGAAATTCAGGAGCGCCAGCAGGAGCGGGCGGAGCGGACGCAGATTACACAGGATGCAGTTATCCGTGAATTGGCAGCAGTGGGGTTTGCCAGTTTGAAAGATGTATGTACTTGGGATGATGGACACCTAGTACTCATAAATTCTCAAGACCTAAGTGATGCGCAGGCAGCATCCATTGCAGAAATTACTGAGACTGTGACGACTCGCGGTGGTACTGTGCGAGTTAAACAACATTCAAAGCTAAAAGCTCTTGAGATGCTTGCTAAGCATGTCGGGCTGTATGACCCGCCTGAGATGGAATCGGAGGAAAAGAGCTTGGAAGAGCTCTCGCCTGTATTGAAAAAGCGTCTTGAAACTATTTATGGAATAATTTCAGATGAAGCAAAAGTTCATTGCTCAAATACGATTAAAGTTAGTGATACATAAAACAGTGTTCAGTTTTGGTTATCATTCTAAAATATTTGATTTTACTATGTCCACTTTAATGCTTGTACCCTTATGTGTTGAATAGTTTGGGAAGCAAGGGAATATCGGCTAGTCTGTTGTGATTGCAAAACAGATTAGCCGATTTTTTTATTTGCTTTTCAAAATGTTGTTCTGAAAATATGTTTTATTTTAGAATATTATGATACGGTTTCCATGTCGTGAGTTTATGTTGGTTGGGTCGCATTCTTTGTAAAAGTAATGTTCTGTATGCAATATAAGTGCCTCGAATAGAATTTTCTATTTACCCCTTTATATTTCTTAGAAAATGTGTATAAGAGAGGGTTCCTGCATTGAAGATATGTGGTGCTATTTTTACAGTAAAAATCGTAGAATACTGTGTTTTGCATAGTAGAGAGCTGTATTTTTGCTGGTAGTAGAACAAGATGTTTTTCCATAATGAAGGTGTAGCTGTAATTTTTTACAGATATACGCTTCTTTTTTGTTGTGTACCCATAGTCTTGGTGCATACGTTTAAAAAACACTTTTTCTACTTCTTTTTCTCTGTTGAGGAGTAGTATAAGTGGTATCTCTTTTTTGTTTAATGCAGCAAATATTTTTTCAAATACATAACACACCTTCTTTTTTTTATCGAAAGCTCGTTTTTTACTATGATATTGGTTGAAGACTCATTCAGTATTATATGAAATATGATTAGTTATATATTTCACAACCATGCATAACGTAGGTGCAGCATGGGATTCCAAAGTTTGGACAAAAACCCACAATAAAAAAATATCATTCTATCACCTTAAGAGGCATATTTTTTGACAAATTTGTTGTGGGTTGTTATGTGAGATGAATATACCCAAAGCCCTGTGAAATTGGGTTTTGAGGTTGGTTTTCGCTAAAGGAGAGGGAATTATTTGTAGGATTTTTATAGAAAGTCATCCATAGGAGGATTTCGAATGAAAAGATTTATGCGCGTTTTAGCCTTCGGGTTGGTTGCTTCATTGTTGATGTCATCTGTAGCACTGGCAGATACTATTAAAATTGGCTTACAGGCACCACTCACAGGCAAATATGCATCTGAAGGTCTTGATATGAAGAATCTTGTTGAGATTCTTGCTGCTAAAATTAATGCCGATGGTGGTGTTAACGGGAAGCAGATTGAAATTATTGCAGAAGACGATGCATTTGACCCTAAAACAGCAGCTCTTGCCGCTCAGCGTCTTGTTACTTCTGACGTAGTCGCGGTTATTGGTACCTATGGCTCTTCTATTACTGAAGCAGCACAGGATATTTATGACGAAGAAGATGTCATTCAGATTGCTACTGGTTCTACCATGGTGCGTTTGACTGAAAAAGGTCTTGCTAACTTCTTCCGTACATGTCCTCGTGACGATTCTCAGGGTGCAGCCGCAGCACAGGTTTTGAAAGATCGTGGATACAAACGTATTGCTATTCTGCACGATAACTCTTCCTACGCGAAAGGCCTTGCAGACGAAACTCGCAAGCTTCTCGACGACGACAGTGTAGTATTCTTTGATGCGCTCAACCCGGGCGAGCAGGACTACAATACTATTCTTACCAAAATTAAAGGCTACAAACCCGACGTGATTTTCTACACTGGTTACTTTAACGAAGCAGGCTTGTTGCTTCGCCAGAAAAAAGAAATGAAGTGGGATGTTCCTATGATGGGCGGCGACGCAACTAACAACCTTGACCTCGTTAAGATTGCTGGTAACGACGCAGCTAATGGCTTCTTCTTCGTGAGCCCTCCGGGCGTAACGACCTTACTTCTCCTTTTGCAAAAGACGTTCTGGAAAAATACAAAGCAGAGTACAACACGCTACCTGCTTCTATCTGGTCTGTATTTGCTGGCGATGCGTTCCTCGCAATCGTTGAAGCACTTCGCCAGACAGATTCTACCGATCCAGAAGTTCTTTCCGATTACTTACGTAACAAAATGGAAAACTTCCCTGGGCTTACCGGCACCATCGCTTTTGATGAAAAAGGTGACCGTTCCGGCAAGTTCTACCGCCTTAGCGAAGTTAATGCTAACGGCGAATTTGTAATGTTACCGTAAACTCGGCTTCATTTTTCCAGAACACAGCGCGGCAAGGGTGCTGTGTTCTGGATTTTACCGTTTTTTTTTCAACGGGATTTCCATATGGAAGAATTTATTCAGCAGCTAACAAATGGTTTGGCGGTTGGTGGCATTTATGCCCTCATCGCACTTGGTTACACCATGGTCTATGGTGTATTAAAATTGATTAACTTTGCACACGGTGACTTGTTCACCATTGGTGCTTTTTTAGGGCTGACGCTGCTCACATCGTTAGGCCTTACTGATTTTTTCGGACCAATTGCAGGCTTGTTAATTCTGGCAGTCATGGTTGTTATTCTTGTTGGTGTCGTAGGCTTTTTGCTCGAACGAGTTGCCTACCGCCCGCTTAGAACATCACCGCGTCTTTCAGCAGTCGTAAGTGCTCTTGGTGCGTCCATCTTTTTCCAGAATGCTATTATGCTTATCTGGGGCGCGCGTCCGCTCGTATATCCGCATGGGTTGTTACCAAACATCACTGTGGATATTTTTGGCGTAGAACTTCCGCTTATCCGTATTCTCATGTTTGCGACCTCTGTCATACTCATGTGCGGTTTGTATTATCTCACACATAAGACACGTATTGGTACTGCCATCCGTGCAGCTGCAATCGATCAGGGCGCAGCAAAGCTTATGGGTATTGATGTTAACCGCGTTATCAGCCTCGTATTTATGATCGGCCCTGCACTTGGTGGTGCAGCCGGTGTTATGGTTGGTCTGTACTACGGTCAGATTAACTTTACGATGGGTTGGTTATACGGCCTTAAAGCTTTTACTGCTGCAATTCTTGGTGGCATTGGCAACATTCCGGGCGCTATGCTCGGCGGCCTGCTACTTGGTGTTGTAGAATCTCTCGGAGCTGCTTACATTTCCATCGCATGGAAAGATGCAATCTCCTTCTTTGTGCTCATTCTCATTTTGATCGTCCGCCCGACCGGAATTTTGGGCGAAAGGGTGGCTGATAAGATATGATCATAAAGAAACAAGATATGTTGTACCTTGCAGGGGCTGTGCTGTTTGCATTTTCTCCGCTGGTACTCAATGCATACTGGACTGATGTTTTGAACAATATCGGCCTGTACGCAATTCTTGCGCTCAGCCTGAATATTATTCTTGGTCAGTGTGGTTTGTTCCAGATGGGACATGCAGCATTTTTTGCGGTTGGTGCATACACCTCCGCAATTTTGAATACGATGTTCGATATTCCGTTGTTATGGACAATGCCGCTTGCTGGCATCCTTGCCGGAATATTCGGTCTTATTGTAGCGCGACCAATTATTCATCTTCGTGGTGACTATCTGCTTATCGTTACGATTGGTATCGTCGAAATTGTTCGTATTGCTCTTATCAACGATGTTGGCGGGTTAACCGGTGGTGCTAACGGCATTTTCGGTATTGATCGTCCAATGTTATTCGGTTTTAAAATTAAGCGTCCACACCAGTTCTTTTATCTGATCTGGGGATTCTGTGCCGTAACAATTTTCCTCTTCCATAGGTTGGAAAATTCTCGATTCGGCAGAGCGCTTAACTATATTAAAGATGATGACGTGGCAGCAGATGGCTCTGGTATTGATATTTCCCGTTACAAGCTCACAGCATTCGTTATTGGTGCATTCTGGGCTGGTATGGTCGGAACTATCTTTGCCGGTAAAATGAAAATTATTTCTCCTGAATCGTTCTCGTTCTGGGAGTCTGTATTGCTGTTCACCATTGTTATTCTCGGTGGTATGGGTTCAATCCGCGGAGTTCTTCTCGGTGCGTTCCTTATTATCGGC
Organism: Halodesulfovibrio sp. MK-HDV; assembly: GCF_009914765.1. Lineage (NCBI taxonomy): Bacteria > Pseudomonadati > Thermodesulfobacteriota > Desulfovibrionia > Desulfovibrionales > Desulfovibrionaceae > Halodesulfovibrio > Halodesulfovibrio sp. MK-HDV. The sequence goes on from NZ_WYDS01000018.1 coordinate 40,765, forward strand.
CTGCCGGAAGTCTTCCGTGATTTTGCGTCTGCCCGAATGCTTATTTTCGGTGCCGCAATGGTCGCAATGATGATTTTCCGCACACAGGGTCTGTTACCTCCTTTACCACGAAAATACGATGTTTCCCGCTTTTTCAGCAAAGCTGAAGGAGAGCAGCCATGAGTCTTGTAGAGCTTAAAAACCTTACCAAAACCTTTGGCGGCCTGCTTGCGGTTAATGACGTTTCCTTCAATGTTGAGGAAGGTTCAATCGTAGGTCTTATCGGTCCTAACGGTGCTGGTAAAACCACTGTGTTTAACCTGATTACCGGTAACTATGTTCCAGATACCGGTGAAGCGGTGTTCAATGGTAAAGATGTAGTAGGTATGGAAACCCACCGCATTGTAAACCTTGGCATTGCGCGTACATTCCAGACTATTCGTCTTTTCAAGAGCTTAAATGCTCTGGAAAACGTACTTTCTGGCTGTCACTGTCGAATGAAATCCGGCATTTTTGCTTCCATGTTCCGTACTCCTTCTCAGCGTGCTGAAGAAAAGCTTGTGCTTGAAAAAGCAATGGCTGAGTTGGAATTTGTTGGTCTTAAAGACCAGTGGGATATTCAGGCAGATAGCCTTTCTTACGGAAAGCAGCGTTTGCTGGAAGTTGCCCGCGCGCTCGCAACCGAGCCAAAGTTCATCATTCTTGATGAACCTGCTGGCGGTATGAACGATCAGGAAACTCAAGAGCTTATTGATATTATCGGAGCCATTCGTGACCGTGGCATTACCGTGCTTCTTATTGAACACGATATGAGCCTTGTTATGAAAATCTGTGAACACCTTGTTGTTCTTGAATACGGTGCAGTTATCGCTGAAGGCGATCCGGAAACTATTAAAAATGATCCCCGGGTTATCGAAGCGTACCTCGGTGCCGACGATGATCTACTGTAAGGGAGACCTGCCATATGCTACTTGAACTTCGTGATCTGCACGTAAACTACGGTAAAGTTGAAGCACTGCACGGTATCAACCTCACAGTTAATGAAGGTGAGATTGTTACTATTCTTGGTGCCAACGGGGCAGGAAAATCCACCACGCTCAACTCCATTTGTGGACTTGTGAAAGCGACCAAAGGTGAGATCTTTCTCGACGGTAAGCCTATTCATTCTGTTCCGGCACATAATATTGTTAAGATGGGCATTTCCCAATCTCCGGAAGGGCGTCGTGTATTCTCTACATTAACAGTAGAGGAGAACATGGATTTAGGTGCCTTTACGTTGAAGGATAACGCAAAAATTGAGCGTAACAGAGAATGGATCTACGATCTGTTTCCTCGTCTGCTCGAACGCCGCACCCAGCTTGCAGGAACACTGTCCGGTGGTGAGCAGCAGATGCTCGCAATTGGTCGTGCGCTGATGTCCAGCCCTCGCTTGCTGTTGTTGGATGAACCGTCTCTCGGCCTTGCTCCGATACTCGTGAAGTCCATTTTTGAAACTATTCGTAAGATCAACAAGCACGGCTTAACCGTGATTCTTGTTGAGCAGAATGCGCGTGCTGCACTCAAGCTTGCTGATCGCGGGTACGTAATGGAAGTAGGGAACATCGTTCTTGCGGACGATGCCAACGTACTGCTTTCTAATCCGGATATTCAGGCCGCTTACCTCGGTGGTAAGGGTTTGTAGTATACACTTTGTTGAGTGCTGCTTACCCGCGGCGCAATCCTATAGCTTTAATAGTAAAAAGGCTGTCCTTCATACGAAGGACAGCCTTTTTTTATTTACAGAATGGGTGGAAGAGTATTGCTGCGAGGCTACGCATCGCAGGTAACTCTACTACTAAAAGTTTCCACCGTAATGTGGAGGTGGTCCATCATCCACGCCGCCATCATCAAGGGCTGGGCTAAGTTGACGGATTCGCATGATCACTGCTTCCATCTTCTTTTCCATTTCATCAAGCTGGAACTGTTGGCTGGTTATGGCTTCATTGAGTTCAGTGATGGTTTTGTCCTGAAAATACAGCTGCTCTTCTAATTGAGTGATGCGTTCTTTAGTTTCTTTCATGCCTGCTCCTTTGCAAGGTTGCAGATGATATCAAATTCATTTTTATCCACGGGCATTACAGAAAGACGGGAGCCTTTACGTAATAATTCCATGCTTTCCAGTCCTGGGACCTGACGTAATTCTTTTAACGAGAGAGCTCGCGGAAGTTTTTCTATAAACTTAACATCTACCATGTACCAGCGGGGATTATCGACGGTTGACTTGGGATCAAAATGATCGTCTTCCGGATTCCATGCTGTGTGGTCAGGATAACTTTCTCGGACAACCTCGCATACGCCTACGATGGAAGGATTGGTGACGCTGTGATAAAATAGTACCTTATCGCCAAGCTTCATTCCGTCGCGCATGAAATTGCGTGCCTGATAATTTCGTACGCCATCCCATGATGTTATCTGATTCGGCTCATTTTCAAGGGTGTCGATGGAGTAGCAGCCGGGTTCAGATTTAACGAGCCAGTAGTTAGCCATAGTAAACTCCGTTTCTATTATGAAGACTGGTAGCAGTCCAAGTATCAAATCTATTTCTATATCAACAGAATATCGCAGTCTGTTTTTGAATTCAAGTCGTAGTGTGTCTGACATGCAGTACTGACAACTGGAGTGATTGGCAGTGTGCTAGAGCGTAGCATAGTTTGGAATATGCCGTAACGGATTTCTTTTACGAAACCATTATGCTGATGCCTGAATCAAAGAAGGTGTTAAATACTATGTTATTATAGTATGTTATTTTGTAGTGTCTATGTGGGTATGTATTGAAGGGAGATAACCGGTTGTGTTGCTTCGTAACATTTCGTGAAAGATGGGAATAGTCTTTCGGGATTGAATGAAGTTTGGTAGAGTAACATAGAAAAATTGCAACAAAAATCGGTATTGGAGGAGCAGATGATAACTCGACGTGTGTCGTGGATTATGGGGTTGTTTCTTTTTGCGACGGTGGCCTTTTCTCCAGCATTAAGTGCTGCCCGAACAATGCAAAATAAGCAAACATTGTATGTGCCGGCGTATTCCTACATTTATCATGGGAATAAAGAAGCAAAGATTAACCTTACGACTACGCTTAGTATTCGAAATACAAGCCGTGCAGAAGGTATCCGTATTCTCAGTGTAGAGTTTTATGACACAGCTGGAAAGTTGTTGCGTAGTTATCTGGACGAGCCTGTGCTTATGACGCCGCTTGAGTCTTTGCGTTATGTTGTAAAGCTTGATGACGACGAAGGTGGGTCCGGCGCTAACTTCATCGTAAAATGGGAAGCGGACAAAGCAGTTGATGTGCCGATTATCGAAAGCATTATGCTTGGTACCGGTTCTTCATACGGCTTTGCATTTCTTACTCAGGGTGTTCCGATAGAATAGTTATTCTTCGAGCCAGTCGGTAAGGCGTGGCGGTGTTGATATATAGCTTATCGGTTTCCATCGGCATTGGGCAGTCAGTTCAATGCCGTGCTGGATAACGGATACAGGTCTGTCAGATGACACAACAATAGTGATGATATTTTTGTGCATGGCAGTAAAACGAACTGCGGAGTTAAATCGTGCTCCACGCGCTCTGTTTTCTCCGGGAACTGTCCTTCCGTCCAGCAGGCATGCGAAGCCGAGAAGAGTAGACGATTTGCTGATGTGCAATGCGCCATCAACCTTTGCAAGGGAACATGCAATGTCGATGTTTTCCGGCATGCTCAAATCCAATGGAGTTTGGAGTGTCTGGCCTGCAATGTTTCGCGGAATTGTATTGAGGTCTAATACGAGAGTACAGCCGTGCTTACGTTCCCGTGCTTGTATAACAACGCGTGTAATATAATGAAAAATATTATGCTGTTGCTTCGGTGTTAAGTTGGACTCAAGCAGCGCTTCTTCCAGCTGAACAAGGTTCGGCCTGCGGTTTGTTGCGAGAAAATTACCTGACGCAAAACTGCAAATGAGTTCATCATCAAGTTTGACCATCCCATGGTTACCTTCAAAGGTCGCAAGGATAGATCCGGGAGGAAGGTCACCGGATGCAACCCCAGCAAGAGTACACCCATCTGAAATAAGAAACCGTTCTGTGTTTTCCACTGCTTGCAGAGTCTTTCTGCAATGGCGGAGATTTACGAGCAACGGTTGTTCCATGCGAGGAAATGATGCTTGGAAATGAACATGCTGCAAAAGGCGCGGTTCTACAAAAGCAATGTTACCTCGCGGCCATTCCCCTTCTTCCCGCGTATTTGAAATACCCAAAATAGCATTAAGTGTAGGATAAATACGTAAATATGTATCCATTCCTAAAGCTTCGCTACGTTTGTCGATAATATAATCACGGATGGCGTGCTGGGCGTATCCTTGCAGTACATAGCTGGAAGTATCGTTGCGTAGCCCTGCGCCTTGACCAAAGTCCGCACATAATTGTGTTGCTGCATATTCCAGCCAGCGCAAGGTTGGGCCTTTGGAACAAATGTCAGGGTGTTCTTCTGTAAACCACATTTGGAAAGGAAGAGTGGTGCAGGAACCACCATAAGCGATTAGACCGGAGAGCTGTGGATCGTCTGATGGATTGAATTCAGGCAAAAGGTTGCAAGAAGTCGTTTCCTGAAAAGTAGTATAAAGATCTTTAAGGCGTGGCTGGTGACCATCTAGCAAGTTCTGCGGATCAAGAATGTAAAAAGGCCCCTCAGCTTCAAGGCATATGAGCAATGCTACTCGGCTAGGACCGGCAAAGTGGGACAAGCCGTCGCTTAATCCATCAAGAATATTGTAAATACTCCTTCTCCAATAGGAAGTATCCATTGTAGCCACCGTATCCTCCTCGCAGCAGAGTATGACGTTAGTTTTAACGTCATAACAGGAAATGAAACATCATGAATTGTGCCTTGGTCAGTGTATAACTGCATAGTGCTATTGGAATCGCTTTTATAAATTGATGCGCACGCAACTATTTATGATAAATGAAAATTAACGTCCCACTCTATGCTAAATATAACACTTGGTAGGGTATCTGCATGTTCGAAAAGGGGCAAGGGGTACAGTGCTTTTTTTGTAGTGAATGCTCCGATTACGTCAGTATATATAATCGGAAGGGTAGTGCAAATTTTTCTAACTGTAGTATAGATATACTTGGGCGTAGCGATAGTATCAGTATATATAGATAGCTGTTAGGCTGACAGAGAACAGTATACTCAGGAAATGCGTATGACTAAAAAACGGGTAAGAGGAAAAGTCCTCCCTTTTCATTCGAAGAAAAATGACGCTAACTCCGTAAAGGGTTCAGTTGGTGCTAAGCTGGGCGAGTCATCTGCCGATGTCTCTGCTGATGTGCCAACAGATGCGCCTGAAGTACTCGCTGATACGTTGGTTAAAGCGTCAGGTTCTTCTGTGAAACGAAAACAGAAGACAAATAGCGAGACAGATAAGGTTGAAATTGAGGTTACGATAGATCTTGATCCGTGGTCTGATGAGGCATGGCAAGCATCACTGACCGGTGTCGAAAATGATCCAGTGACCGAGCTGTTCGGATCAGACAAGTCGGCGTCACCCAATAATGAAGTGACTATCGAAGAGATGCAGTGGCTTTTGAAAAGTCCTTCGGATGACGCTGAAAATGACAGTTCGTCAGGCAGTGTTTCCGGTTCAAATTTTGTTCTGGGATTGCCGCCCAAACAACTTTCGGATGCTCAAAAGCATGGCACGTTGACTCATTTACTTGAGTATCGATACCAAAAATCAATGCAGTTCCCCGTGCTCGACAAAGTACTAAATAAGTTTGCAGCCGTGGCATCAAAGCGGTTGTGTAAAATGACAAATCAGTCCTGTCATGTAAAAGCTGTTCGTTCCGCACGTGCCCCGTTTGATGTATGGCTGCGGATGGATCATCCTGTAGCAACAACTTTTTCTATGTTTCCTCTGGATGGTGTGAGTGTTTTCGGAATGGAGCGTGAAGTTGCGGTCGGGCTTGCTAACGCTATTTTTTCCGCAGGGGAACAGGAACCGGTTCCTCAGTTACTTCGCAGGTTGGCAGAGCTGAAGAAGAGCAAAAAAAATATTCCTGTTTTTCCCATCGCAAGCAATGTGGTTCGCCACGTGCTTCATTTGCTATTGCTTGATTTGGAATGGGCTTTGGCTCCATTTTATGAAGTTGAATCCAAGCACAGCAAAGCTGATGAACCAGCTCTCTACAGTAAACATTTTTGGCTGGACGAACCTTGCATCGTTTGTGAGCTTTCTGTCAGCATAGATATGAACACCGCTGAAGGGCGTGATCCCGCAAGCAACAGCGGTGCGATGATGATTGTGTTCCCTGAAAAGATGCTTGAGGAGATTCTCCCGATTCTTACAGGGGAACAGTCTATTCTTGTTCCAGAATTTACAGAGATTGATACTTCAGCAGTAGAGCGGCTTTTACGGTTGGATAATGAAGCCCTACGGGCTGAATTAGTAAGTCAGCATCCATTGTCCGCAGCCGTTATACTTTCGCAGTTGTCCGAAGATAGAAGACTGACGCTTGTTGAAAAGATGAGCAAAGATAAACAGGAAGCCATAGATCGAAGGGTCGGTCATAGAGCAGGGATTGAAACGGTTCTGTCTGAATCGCAGCAATTTGTTGCTTCAGTACTTGCGCTTGGCGAAAGCCATGCCGCGCAGGTGCTCAGCAGTTTTTCTCCGGAAGCAGCTGCGGGTTTCTTACGTGAGGCTGGAAAATTGCCGTCGTTGTATCCTGAGCAGGTAAATGCATTATTGAAAAGCCGGAATAGTTCGATTGTCAGCGTCGGAGCCTTAGTCGTGGACAGTGCACTTGTTCGGCGCCTTATGATTCGATCAATTGCTGCGAAAGATATGGCGCAGGTTGTCGCGTTATGCCGGAACAGCAGAGTGCATATGCCGTTTGCATTGATTCTGTCTGTCCCCGTAGAAGACGTAGCATTGATACTCCGAAGTGAACCTGTTTCAATTCAAGGTGCAGTCATTTTACTGCTTTTGGAAACAGACAGGGATTACGCGGCAAGGCTTTTTTCTGTATTCTCTCAGGATGAGCAGCAACAAATTGTTCAACAACTGTTGCATGGTAAGCGCATCGAATCAGAAATTGTAACGCTTTTGGAAAACTATCTTATTGCACAGCTTTCAAATCGCACTGAAAAAGAAGCATTAAGCATGCCCGATCAAGAACGGTGGGCAGTTTCTGGCACTGTTGAGTGGTTGTTAAGTAATTTTTCATCTGAATAGGACGAAAGTACGCGCGTATGCATTGAAAAAAGTATGTCGCGTTTATATGTATAAAAAAAGCTCAGGTCGGCTTGCAGAATTTCTGCTTGTCGACCTGAGCTTTTATCTTTTTATGAGGGGTGATTTTACACCCTTGCACATCGCTGGAAACGTATCTTCGTAACTAGCGGTTGTTCACAGAGAATGGAGATGCTTTTTTCGGACCAGATTTGCCGGTCGGAACTGGTTGCTGCTCACGTTTAGGCTGGCTTTTGCGTTCGGAACGTTTGTCGGAGGCATGGTTACTGGAACCACGTTTCGAGTCTGGCTTACCATTTGGCTTACCATTTGACTTGCCAGCGTATGCTCCGCGTTTTCCCTGTGGTGCCTTGCTCTCTTTACGCCCGACACTTGGAATCAAAATATGGTGCTGACGAAGACGTTCAGCATCGGTGTACGCGACAAAAATATCTTCACCGTTTTCATCAATGCGAGCAAAATAAGATGCTGTTGCTACAGTACCCGGTGTAGGGATGAAACACTGCACTTGCTGTGGCTGCCAGCCTCTGGAGCGAAGCCAGTTGCCAAGTTCGCGCATGTGGTTGTCTGTACAGCCCGGGAATGCACTCATCAGGTACGGAACAACGTATTGCTCTTTTCCTGCCTGTTCAGAATATTTCTTGAATGCGCCGAGGAAATGTTCAAAGGAAGCAACACCCGGTTTTCGCATACGATTCAGCACAGCATCACAAATATGTTCCGGAGCAACTTTAAGCTGACCGCCGGTGAATTCCATGGTGTATGCACGAAGGGCTGTTTCATCCTTTTGTGCGAGATCGAAGCGAACGCCACTGGCAACGCGTACATTTTTGATTCCGGGAACCTTTTGAATGTCACGCAGCAGTGTAATGCCTTTTGTCTGATTCACAGCAAACTGCGGGCACACTTTCGGGTGCATACAGCTTTTACGCTTACATTTTTCAGGGTCAGCCTTACAGCTTGCCTGCCACATGTTGGCAGAAGGGCCGCCTACATCGCTGATAGAGCCATTGAAACGCTTGTTGCGAGTGAGGTTTTCCACTTCCTGAATGATGGATTCTTTACTGCGTGATGTGATTCTTCTGCCCTGATGCAATGCCAGAGAACAGAATGAGCAGCCGCCACCACAGCCTCGGTGAGTTGTGATGCTCGTTGTCATCATGTCAACGCACGGAATTTTTTCAGTGTAGGATGGATGCTGTGCTTTTGCGTACGGCAGACCGTAAAGTTCGTCCATTTCATCTTCAGACAACGGCAGAGCTGGCGGAGCAAGAAGAACTGCGCGCTTGCCGACTGGCTGAATAGCCCAGCCGTCAGCTTCCTGAACATGACGTTCAAGGCTAAGCGTTGCAGTCATAAGTTTTTTGTTGTCCGCATCAATTTCTTCATGGGATGGAAGCTCTACGATGTTAGCCTGTGACGGAATTTCGTCATGGGTTCCCATGTAGGCAATGCCACGTACATCTTGAGCAATGTATGAAAATGGTGTGCCGGATGTTTCGCCGTACTGGTCGAGAACATGAGCTATGTGGAGCATGGCGTATTCGCCCATGCCATAGACAACACAGTCCGCTTTACTGTCGAGCAGGATGGAGCGGCGAAGTTTGTCTGTCCAGAAATCATAGTGAGTGATGCGTCGTAATGATGCTTCAATACCACCTATGACAACCGGAATGTTAGGAAACGCACTACGAACGAGGTTTGAGTACACAATGGTGGCACGGTTCGGACGAGATCCTGCTTTGCCTCCAGGGGTGTACGCATCATCGTGACGTTTTTTTCTAAACGCCGTGTAGTGCGCCAGCATGGAATCAATGGCACCTGCGCTTACAGAAGCGAAGAGACGCGGACGACCCATTACAAGCATGTCGTCCGGTTTATCCCAGCGGGGCTGAGCAATAATGCCTACGCGATATCCATGTGCTACAAGCCAGCGTCCCAAAAGAGAGGCGGCAAAGCTTGGATGATCGACGTAAGAGTCGCCAGTAACGAAGAGTATATCGAGCTCATCCCAGCCGAGTTCATCCATTTCCTTTTTGGACATAGGAAGAAATGCAGGCTGTGTGAGTGGTGCACGCCCGAGTACTGGACGCTCTGATTTTTGATTCCATGTTTTTGTCATGGGCGGAATATAAGGATTGCGTAGTGGTCTGGCAATAGACAATGCCTTTGCAGGCAAATTAATCCTCAGGGTGCTAATCCCAAGGATTTATCCATTACATGTCTAAGAGTAGGCTGGCTAATGAAGCGGTACCGAAAACGATGATAATCGTACCTGAGACTTTGTTAATGAGTCTGCTGTGCTGCTTTACGTATGTGCGCATAGCGCTTGCAAAGAAGGAGAGACCACACCACCAGATAGCAGAGCCGAGGAATACACCGAGAACCAGTGAAGCAGCGCCGGGGGCACCTGCATCACTATCAATGCCGAAGGTGGCAAAGATAACTGTAAACGCAATGATCGTACCGGGGTTCATAGCTGTAAGAACAAAAGTGCTGAGCCAAGCAGTAAGAAGGCTTGGCTTGTTTTTTTCTTCTTTTACATCACTTGCTTCAGAAACAAAGGCTGGACGTTGGCGTAGCATGTGGATGCCGATAGCGAGAAAGAGAAGTCCACCAACAAACCTGATGACTGTGCTGGACTCAGTAATCATATTTGTAATGGCAACAAGGCCGAATGCAGCAACAGCTCCGTAAAAAAGGTCTGCGGAAGCAGCGCCGAGTCCGGAGATTACGCCCACAAGTTTGCCGTATTTAAGTGTTCTGTGAATACATAGAACTCCGACAGGTCCGACAGGGGCAGCGATAGTTAGTCCGATTAAAAGACCTTTGAGGAAAAAGTAGAAAAGGGCAAGGCTCATTGTAGGTGATAATCCTGTGAAGTTATGATTATTGAGAAAAGAACAATGCTCACACAATGATCATATCGTAAAAGAGGTTTAATGGAAGCTACATATTTGTTTATAGCGAACGGAAGACATAAAAAAAGTCGACCCAAAGGTCGACTTTTTTTTTTGCTGTAATGCTCTAAGACTGATTATTTAGTAGGAGGAGCAATGAGTTCAGGAGCGCCGGAGCCCATTTTTTCTTTTCCGCCCATCATGCCGCCACCCATCATACCGCCGCCTTTTTTCTCGCCGGTGTTATGGCCTGCCATAAAGCCGTGCCATTCATCATGAGAGATTCCGCCGGATTTATCTTTATCGATAGTCTGGAACGCGAGTTCTTTCATGGAAGGGTAGGTTGCTGAAAATTCTTCCCAGCTAACACTTTCGTCACTGTTTGTGTCCATTTTGCCAAACTTGGCGTCAGCAGACACAGCGGTTGCAAAAATGCAGATGAAAGCAAGGGCAAATAGAATTTTTTTCATAATATCTCCTTGTGCAGCAGGCTGCGTGTCGCAACACTGTGCAAGTTTATGCACGGGCACAGAATATAGTACGGAAATGTGAGTACTATCTCTGCGTTATGTTTACTATAGTAAGCAGGAGTATTGGAAATTCGTCATCCTGCAAATTAAACTTGGGTAGAATACGCAGTAATGAGAACTGCGTCTACCGTGTATAAAAACTATACACCAAAAGTTATAATCTGTTTTTATTTATAAATACAGTGAGTTGTGTCAGGTGGGATACGTTGGAGATATGTATGAGAAATAAAAAAAGCCTCTTTCTTGCGAAAGAGGCTATAAATTCTGGCTCCTCGAGTAGGACTTGAACCTACAACCTAGTGATTAACAGTCACCCGCTCTGCCAATTGAGCCATCGAGGAATATGTGTGCTTCGGTTTCCCTTAGCGCGAAAATGTGTCTACGGATTTGCTACGCACTCGTCAACCAAAAAATACAATAAAAAAGAAAAAAAAAGAAAATATACCTGATCTCATCGGGGCTTCTTGTTGAAGTACTACCTTAATTGTGGTGGAGAGGTTTTGTTAGCAGTCGTTGAGGTGATGTTGTCGGTACTTGTTTTTGAGGTTTCACTATACGGAGACCACATCACGTAAGATTCGCCTTTTTCATTTGTGAGAATATCAATGAAGATTCTTTCCCCGTTATCCAGTGTGCATGAGAGGTTTCCATCAGAAAAGTCTTTAAAACCTGAAAGCTTTACACAGGTTGCACCGAAGTAGGGAGCAGGAGTGCCAGGTTCTTGGAGTAGTTCTGTCGCTATGCTTGGAATCTGTTCTTTGATTATTTTATAGTCTGTAGTCAATAGGGTAAGGCTAATCGTCATCGCCGCAATTTGTATAACTATAGTCATTGTAGCGAGCCAAAACGGTGTTTTGCTCTTTTTAAGTATGTTGCAGCGCTTCCATATATAAGGAAGGCCAAGAATGATCCATCCCCAGTGAGGTGGAGTGATTTCGCGGTGCTTGAGCGCTTGGCGATCAACAATGAGAAAAGACATTCCAATTGCAGCGATGGTAGTGTCAGGGAAGCTATCTAGTAGTGTGCTGAATAAGCCGATGACGGTGATAACAATCGGGTAGGTCACGTAGGCCCATATGTAACAATCACCACTGGCTATGGCTTGAGCTTTTAATCGTTCTTTTTTTTGTTGCTTCTTGTCCAATACAGGTGCCAAAGGGGGAGCTAAGGACATGTGAGTCTCCTGACTATCTTGAAAATGAATAGTATGAGTCAAATTTCTGTGGGGAATAGGTATGGGGATAAAGAATAGCGAAACCGATAACGCCAGTTGGTATTTACGTCAACAGTAACTTTTACAAGAAGTTAAAATGACTATAATAGATTACGCCCATTATGCATGTGCTAAGTTGCGTGGGGTGGGTAGATTCTGACATGTCTTTAGTTTGAGTGGTCTGGCCGGAGCTTCTAGGAGAAGTTTGTTTAAGTGAGGTACGTATTGTTCTAGTGCCAAATATTTTTTGGGCACAAAAAAAGCCTCTTTCTTGCGAAAGAGGCTATGAATTCTGGCTCCTCGAGTAGGACTTGAACCTACAACCTAGTGATTAACAGTCACCCGCTCTGCCAATTGAGCCATCGAGGAATGTGTGCTTGAGGTGTTTCCCTCAGTGCGAAAAAGTGTTTAGAGAAAACCTCAGATACCGTCAAGCCTTTTTTATGTTTCTGTAAAAAAAAATTGGGAAAAACAATTTTATGCTCAGAGATGAGAGGGTTCCTTGACGATTGCTAGTAATTGGAATAACCCTTCCCAATTCAGCAGTGATCGAATTCATTATACGGAGTGATCCCGTGAGCGAACAGGAACAGTCAAAACGTAAAAAGATAAAACTTCCCACTAAATCCAGCCAGGCTGATTACTTCATGCCTATGCTGGAAAGCTTCGTTGACCGTGACGAGTTAAACGAAGTGGTGAAGAATAGAGTGGCAAAGTCCTGCGACTTATTGGATGCAGGCATTCCTTTATACCCAAACGGGTTTTCAAAGGACCACGATTTTTCTCAAATTCGTGCAGAATATGAAGGACTTGATTCCGAAGAATTAGAATCCCTTACTAAGGAATTCTTCTGCGCAGGCCGTATTGTCGGTCTTCGTTCTTTTGGTAAAGTTACCTTTTTCCACGTTCTTGATAAAAGCGGTAAAATGCAGTGTTATGCTGCCCGCGATACTCTTGGTACTGAAGCGTACCAGAAGTTTAAGAAGTTTGACATCGGCGATATCGTTGGTGTTGTGGGTACATTGTTCCGCACTAAAACAGGTGAACTGACTATAGACTGTAAGAGCGTTGAGCTTCTTACGAAGTCTATCCGTCCGCTCCCAGAAAAATATCATGGTCTTAAAGACGTTGAAATTCGATACCGTCAGCGCTACGTTGACCTTATCGTAACGCCTAAGACCCGCGAAATTTTCCGCAAACGTACTGCTATTGTACGTGAGTTCCGTAGATTTATGGAAGACAGAGGCTTCATGGAAGTTGAAACTCCTATGATGCATCCAATTCCTGGTGGCGCGACTGCTCGTCCGTTTGTTACCCACCATAACGCACAAGACCATGAGATGTTCATGCGTATTGCGCCGGAACTTTACTTGAAACGTCTTCTCGTCGGTGGTTTCGAAAAAGTTTTTGAAATTAACCGTAACTTCCGTAACGAAGGTGTTTCAACTCAGCATAACCCAGAATTTACCATGTGTGAGTTCTACTGGGCGTATGCAACTTTTAAAGATCTGATGGATCTTACAGAAGAGCTTTTCGGACACATTGCTAAGAAAGTATGCGGTTCTACCGTTATTACTTACCAGGGACAGGAAATTGACCTGACTCCGGGTACTTGGCAGCGTATCGGCTTCCTCGAATCTTTAGAGGTTGTTGGTGGTCACACCAGCGAACTTTACGACGATTACGATAAGCTTGCTGCGCATCTGAAAAGCCGTGGGGAGAAAGTACATGAAGGTGAGAAGCTTGCTAAGCTTCAGGCCAAACTGTTCGACCTTGATGTGGAACAGGATTTGATTCAGCCTACTTTCATTTACAATTACCCTACAGACCTCTCCCCGCTTTCTCGTAAAAACGAAGAAGACCCTCGTTTTACTGACCGTTATGAATTGTTCATGACTGGCCGTGAGCTCAGCAACGCATTCTCTGAACTTAACGATCCTGTTGATCAGCGTTTGCGTTTCCTTGATCAGGTTGCTGAAAAAGAAGCGGGTGATGATGAAGCACATTACATGGACGAAGATTACCTTCGTGCTCTTGAATACGGCATGCCTCCGGCAGCTGGTCAGGGCATCGGTATTGACCGTCTTGTAATGCTTTTGACTGACTCACCATCAATTCGTGAAGTCATTCTCTTCCCACTCCTTAAACCGGAGAGTTAGCCATAGCTTATGAAATTTGAGTCCTTCATAGCGCTGCGATACCTGTTTGCACGTCGGCAACAGTCTTTTATATCGGTTATTTCGATTATTTCTGTTCTCGGAGTTGCACTCGGTGTTGCTTCGCTTATCGTAGTTCTGGGTGTGATGAATGGTTTCACTAAGGACTTGAGGGATAAAATTCTGGGCGTGAATGCTCACGTAATTACCATGAGTGCAGGCGGCAATATGTCCGGCTATACTGAGTTGACCAAAGAAATTGAGGGTGTCTCCGGTGTAACCGGAGCCACCCCTTTTATTTACTCAGAGCTTATGGCTTCCTCACCTCAAGGCGTGAAAGGTATTATTTTGCGCGGGGTACAGCCTCAGTCTGCGGACAAAGTGCTTACCATTCGCAACTATATGAAAGACGGTGGTTTTCCGGATCTCGAACGTAAGGGACTCCCGGGAATTATCATCGGTAAAGAACTTGCCAAGCGTCTCGGTGTAGGCGTTGGGCGACGTATTAATCTTCTTTCACCTTCAGGCAAGAAAACATCACAAGGCTTTGTTCCGCGGGTTCGCAACTTTAGAGTTGTGGGCATCTACAAAACAGGCATGTGGGAGTATGACTCTTCCCTTGCGTTTGTAACACTTGATTCTGCACGAGAATTACTCGGGTGGGATAACAATGCTGTCACAGGGCTTGAAGTTTCTGTCAGCGATGTAAACAGTGCGGACACTGTCGCCAAAAAAATAACTGAAAAACTCGGTGGATATCCGTTCTATGCTCGAAGCTGGATGGATATGAACGCCAATTTATTTGCTGCATTGAAACTGGAAAAAACCGCAATGGGCGTTATCCTTACGCTTATTGTGCTTGTTGGTTCTTTTTCAATTATCACCACTCTGGTCATGCTTGTTATGGAAAAAACCCGCGATATAGCAGTGCTTATGTCAATGGGGGCAACCAAAAAGCAGATTCGCAGAATCTTTATGCTGCAGGGAACAATTATTGGAGTGGTAGGTACCGCTCTAGGATTTGCTCTTGGACTCGGGGTGGGGGAATTGCTCAAGCGTTATCAATTTGTACAACTGCCAAAAGGCGTGTACTCACTAGATAAGCTGCCGGTTATTTATGACTGGAAAGATTTAGTGGCAATTGGAGTATCTGCTATGGTGCTTTGTTTTATTGCCACACTGTATCCAGCTAAGCAGGCAGCAAAGTTGGAACCGGCAGATGCTTTGAGGTACGAATAATGTGTGCTGCACCGTTATATGAACTGAGGGGAGTGGGTAAGGACTATGATGGTCCTGCTGAGCTGCTGACGGTAATAAACAATTTAGACCTCGTTATTGAGCAAGGTGAGGCATTAGCCATCACTGGTGCATCAGGGTCAGGTAAAAGTACTCTCTTGCATCTCTTGGGGACCCTTGATATTCCTTCGAGGGGCGAATTGCTTTTTAATGGTAAAAACCTTGCGGAACTCACTGATGACGCGAAGGCTGTTCTACGAAATCGAGAAATCGGGTTTGTGTTTCAGTTTCATCATTTGTTGCCGGAATTTTCCACTATTGAAAACGTCGCTATGCAAGCAATAATAGGTGGAGTGACTAAAAAAGAAGCCTTTGAACGGGCCAGCGAGATGTTGCAACTTGTTGGACTGGGCGGGCGTCTTGAACATAAAGTCACAACACTGTCGGGTGGAGAAAGGCAGCGGGCAGCTATTGCTCGTGCTATACTCATGCACCCCTCTGTTTTGCTTGCAGATGAACCCACCGGAAATCTTGATGAACGCACTGGCGAATCAGTTGGAGAATTACTTCTTCGACTAAATGATGAGCTGGGTATGACACTGGTTGTAGTTACGCATAATCCTGAACTGTCGGATATTATGCGTCGCCGTCTTGAACTGCGAGCTGGAGAACTTTATGTCCAAACAGTTTAGACCGTGCGTTGTCATGGTCTTCATGTTGCTTGCGCTGCTAATGGCTGTAAGCGCATCTGCTGCGCCACGGAATGGAATTCGGGTACTTGTACTGCCTTTTGCGGTTAACTCAGGAGAAGACTTGAGTTATCTGGAAGATGGACTGCCGGAATTGATCGGGGAGCGTTTAGCTGCAAAAAACTTTTCAATTGTTCCAAATGATGAATTGGAAGCACTTTTAGCAGAAAACTCTGTTTCCGAGCTTAATATTTCAATTGTTCGCGATTTGTCTTTGTTGTCTAACGCAGACTATGCTGTCTACGGTAGCTTCACACAGGTCGGGGAACAGCTTTCTATTGATGCACGTTTGGTAGAAGCTTACGGGCTTCAGCCTGCGAAGCCTATCTACATTAATAAGACTGGACTTATTAATGTGCTTCCTGCTGTAGATGAGCTTGTTGCTCAGGCTACAAACGAGATGCTGCGTAAGCAGTCTATCTCTAATATTGTTATTCGAGGCACCAAAGTTCTGGACCCGGACGTAGTTCTTCTGCGTATGCGAATCCAGAAGGGTGATGCCCTTGACAGCAAGCGCATTAACGAAGAAATCAAGCGTATTTACGGCCTTGGTTACTTTAGTGATGTGCAGATCGGTGTTGAGAAAAAACGTGATGGTAACGAACTTGTTATCACCGTTGTTGAAAAACCGAGAATCAATAACATCGTAATCTCCGGCTCTGATGTCGTAGATAATGATGATATCCTTGCTGCAATTAACTCTAAGCAGGGAGCTGTTCTTAACGAAAAGTTCCTTTCAGACGATATTGCACGCGTTCGTGATTTGTACAGAAAGGAAGGTTACTACCTTGCTGAAGTCGATTACAAAATTGAACGCGGTAGCACCGGTGCAACACTTACTTTTAATGTCAAAGAGGGTGAAAAACTTTACATTAAAGAAATCAAGCTCGAAGGTATTGAAAAGCTTGATGTTGATGATGTGAAGGATGAACTCGCCTTGGCTGAACGAGGAATGCTCTCATGGCTCACCGGTACCGGTGTTTTGCGTGAAGACTTCCTTGAGCGTGACGTTGCAGCTATTTCTGCATACTACTTGAACCGAGGCTTCCTTGATGTTCGAGTTGGTAACGGTCGCGTTGATTACGAAGAAGATGGTATTGTAATTACTTTCCCTGTTTCAGAGGGCGAGCGTTACAAACTTGGTACAATCACCTTTACAGGTGACCTTATTGAACCTGACGCTACTTACTTGTCTCTTATCGGACTGGATGAGTGGAAGGCTGAAGAAGAGTACCTCAACTACACCGTTCTTCGTGAAGACAGCACCAAAATTGGAGACTGGTACGCCAACTATGGCTATGCCTACGCAGAAGTTGACTTCGGCATTCAGCGCCAGGAAGGCAACATTGCAAACGTCGCCTACAAGATTGATAAAAAGAACAAAGTTTATGTTCGTCGTGTAGTAATGGAAGGCAACACCCGTACGCGTGATAACGTGGTACGTCGTGCTGTTGAATTGACTGACGGTGAACTCTTTAACGGTGATAAACTGCGTGACAGTAACCGTAAATTGAACAACCTCGGCTACTTCTCTGAAGCAAGCGTAAACCTCGTCCCAACTGAGACGCAGGATGAAGTTGACCTCAAAGTTAAAGTGAAAGAGAAAAACACCGGCTCTATTATGGCTGGTGTAGGTTGGTCTTCCTATGATGGTGTTGGTTTCTCCGGCTCAATCAAGGAAGATAACTTGTGGGGTAAAGGCTACAAACTTGCTTTTACTTCCAGCTTCTCTTCCAAAAAGACTTCCTACGACTTGAGCTTCTTGAACCCGAGTGTTTACGATAGTGATCTTTCATTCAGTGCCCGTACATACATTACAGAAACTGAATATGACGATTACGATTACGACAAAACTGGTGGTAAAGTCAGCTTTGGTTACCCTGTCGGAAAGTGGTCTCGCGTTTATGCGGGTTACCGTTTCGACCAGTACCAGATTACTGATGTAGATGACGATGCAAGTAACCTTATTAAAGAGCAGTCCGATGACGGCACTCGTTATGCAAGTGTTCTTAACGCATCCTTCTCACGTAATACCATCGATAACTTCCAGCGTCCGACTGGTGGTAACGTCGTAACCTTCACCGTTAACTACGGTGGTGGCTTCCTTCAGGGTACTGATGACTTTATTAAAGTTACTGGTGAAGCTCGCCAGTTCTACGCCTTGAATGACGACCACGTATTAATGGCACGTGCTAAAGCTGGCGCATTGCTTCCAAATGGTGGCTCTCATGATGATATCCCAATTGTAGAACGTTTCTGGATTGGTGGTATTAACAGTGTGCGTGGTTACGATATCAACGACTTTGCTGTCCGTCAGGCTGACGGTGATAAAATCGGTGGTACACGTATGGCTTTCGCAAACTTTGAATACCAGTGGTATTTTGAGAATGATCTGGGTATGACTTTAGTACCTTTCTTTGACATCGGTATTGACTTTGATGACAAAGATGATGGTCTTACCTCCAACAAAGAATGGCTCTACAGTACCGGTCTTGAATTGCGCTGGCGTTCTCCAATGGGTGATTTACGCTTCGCATATGGTATCCCACTTGCTGATGTAAACGGGGAAAAACAATCTCCTCGCTTCGAATTTGCAATGGGACAGGCATTCTAAATGCAATTATGTAAAAGCGCGGCCTTATGGCCGCGCTTTTTTTTTATGGTAAAGTATTTGTCGGGGTTGCACCCTGCGGCAGGTTCCAGTATCCTTATAATGATTTGTAACAGGTGGCTTTATTCTAACTTTGAACTTCAATGCGCGGACTAACTAGGAAAACTATGCTAATTACCAGAAAAAAAGGCATGCTTTGTTTGCCTTTGCTTCTTCTTATACTTCTTCTCTCAGTTACAGATTCCTACGCCAGTATTAGCCGGGATTACCAAACCGCGTTGAATCAGTTCAGATCTCTTGTTAAGAATCCCAAACAAGCACGCTATCGTTCCAACTGGAAGAGGTTGGAAGACAAATTTATTGCTATTTATCAAACTAACCCTGATGGTTCCTACGCTCCCAAGGTTTTGTACTATATGGGGCGGGTGAACGAAGAACTGGCAAAGCGCTCGTACCTTCGTTCTGACTATCAGGCGTCGGTTGACTATTATAACCGATGCGCAAAGCGGTTTACCAAGCATTCCTGGACAGACGATTCGTTATTCAGACTGGCACGGATTCAATATTACAATTTGAATCAGGCTACAGAAGCAAGACGAACGTTGAATACGATTCTTAGAAAATACCAATCCGGCGATAAGTACAAAGAAGCACGAGCCCTCCACCGTAAAATTATTGCGGAGGTTCGTAACTCCCGTTCATCAGTTGCGTCCAAATCTACCGTTAAAAAGAAGCCTGCGAAGTCAACTCCTTCAAAAGTAAGGAAAACCAACAGGTCATCCCGCAACGTTGCGCTTAAAGGTATCCGTTTTACGAGTAGTAATGATTATACCCGTGTAGTTATTGACCTGAGCGGCGCGACGAAGCATCAGTATAAGTTCTTAAATGCTGATCCGTCCCGAAACTTACCCTTCAGACTCTATATTGATCTGGACAGAACTGTTCCGACTCAGTCCGTTAAGGACGAGTTAAAAATTTACGACGGTATTTTGCGAATGATTCGCGTTGGTAAACCTGTTCCGAGTACGAGCCGTGTTGTGCTTGATTTCGAAGCAGTGCAGAAATATACCGTTTTTGCTTTAGAAAATCCTTACAGGGTCGTTGTGGATGTCTCTGCTCCCAAAGATGGAAAGATGAGCCATCCTCCGGTGGATCTATCCAAAAAAGTCTTAGTGCATAAGACTAAGAAACCATCACGCACAATTCCGACATCCCGTAAGATTCCTGACCTTGTTGAGCAACTCGGTTTGACCGTGAAAACTGTTATGATTGATGCAGGACATGGCGGCAAAGACCCCGGTGCATCAAGAAATAGAATTCGCGAAAAAGATTATGTTCTTAAGACTGCGAAAATGTTGGGTAAAAAACTTAAGGCAAAAGGCTTTAACGTGTTGTATACACGTTCCACAGATGTTTTTGTTCCACTTGAAGAACGTACTGCTAAAGCGAATGTGCAAAAGGTAGATTTATTCGTTTCACTGCATATTAACGCCAACAGAAAAACTAGCGTGAACGGCATTGAAACATATTATTTGAACCTTGCCAGATCAAAAAGTGCACGTCGTGTTGCTGCTCGAGAGAACGCAATCACAGAGAAACGCATTAGTGATTTACAGTTTATTTTGACCGACCTCATGCTCAACTCCAAAATGCAAGAGTCTAAAGCTCTGGCGGAACTGGTTCAGAAGAGCATGGTAAAAACGGTACGTGCAAGGGGCTGGAAATCTAAAAGTAATGGAGTACGAAGTGCGCCGTTCTACGTTCTTATGGGCGCAAAGATGCCATCCATTCTTGTGGAACTGGGGTATTGTTCAAACAAGACAGAAGCAAAGCGATTACGAAACAATTCGTACTTGAACCTGTTGGCAGCAGGCATTGCTAATGCATTGAGTACCTACAGACATAATTTGAAGAACTATGCAGCGATGTAGCTGCTGGTAAATAATACGAGGCAAGGTCGATTTCTCACTGACAGCACATAGAGTTTTTGTGTAGTACTGACTTTTGGTAAATTAGTGCTGTAATATGGGGTTTATTTTATTTCATAGCAGACAATTTACTTTGGTAGCGCAGCGTATGCCTCGTACTATACCTGCTGTTACTGATTGAGTGGCAAGAACGCGCAAGTTCTTGACTGCGGAATATGATGAAGCTATCCACTCAATTCTCTTGATAGTTTTTATTGATGGTTAAATGATTAACATGTTGTTAAGTAACGAATTTTTTTTAGGAGCATTCAATGCGTAATATTCTTTTAGCGGTAGTGGCTTGTACCTTCCTTTTTGCTTCACCTGCAGTAGCTGCAAAATACGGTGAAGTTGACTTTGGAGTCATCGCTAAAGATTCTGAACCAGCATTGGCAATCACCAAAGCTATGAAGCAGACCTTTGGCGCTGAAGACAAGAAACTTAGAGACGATAAAGTTGCTTTTGATGCAAAAGTAAAAGAATTCAGCGTTCAGAGCCAGGCTCTTTCCGAGGACGCAAAGAAAGAAAAAATCACAGTACTTCGTAAAGAAGAAAGAGCTCTTGCTCAGCGTCAGCAGCAGTTCGTACAGCGCGCACGTGCAGCAGAACAGTCTGCTCTTCGTGATATGTCTGCTCTTATGCTTGAAGCTACTCGCGAGTTCGGTCAGAAAAACGGCTACGAAATGATCATTGCAAAAGCGCAGGGCGCAGTTTTGTACATCAAAAAGCCAGTAGACGTGACCAAGCAGGTAATGGTTGTTGTAAACCGTTTGTACCGTGCTAAACTCGAAAAAATTAAAGCTGCTCAGAAAAAAGCAAAAAAATAAGGAATACGGTTAAGCATGCTGCTTTCTACAATCGCACAACATCTTGGTCTTGAGTTTGCTGGTGAAGATCTTGAAATTACAGGTGTAAACACCCTAGATGATGCCCTGGAAACAGAACTTAGTTTTTTAGCTAATCCTAAGTACGCGTCTAAGCTTTCAGAAACTAAAGCTGGTGCAGTTGTTTGTACTGCCGATCAGGTAGAGAATGTTCAGCGCGCGCTTATTAGTGAAAACCCGTATTTCGATTTTGCTCGTTGCGTTGCTATTTTTGCTAAGCCGCAAGGTGAGATGAAGGGCGTTTCTGAACTGGCTTTCATCGATCCTACTGCAACAGTTGCTGATGGTGCTACCGTTTATCCGCATGCCTTCATTGGTCCGCGTGCTACTATCGGTTCCGGCACCGTTGTTTTCCCGGGTTGTTACATCGGGGAAGATTCAACTGTTGGATCTGATTGTCTTCTGTACCCAAATGCTGTGCTCATGGCAGAAACTACTCTTGGCGATGATTGCATCGTTCATGCAGGGGTTGTGCTTGGTGCTGATGGATTTGGCTTTGCTCCAACAGAATATGGAGTGCAGAAAATTCCACAGATCGGCAATGTAACAATCGGTAGCGATGTTGAAATTGGTGCTAATACCACCATTGACCGCGCGGTGCTTGGTTCTACAAGTGTCGGCGACGCAACCAAAATTGATAATCTTGTTATGCTCGGGCATAATGTAGAAATGGGCAGTAACTGCCTTATTGTGTCACAGGTGGGTATTTCCGGTTCTACCAAAGTTGGTAACGGTGTTGTTATGGCAGGACAGGCTGGTATTGCCGGTCACCTGAACATTGGCGACGGCGCAACTGTAGGACCGAAAACTGGAGTAGGAAAAGACATTCCGGCAGGTGTAACCATGGCCGGTATGCCAGCGATGGAAAAGGGGATTTTCATGCGTCATACAACTCTTTCTCCTAAAATTCCTGACCTGTTTAAGCGAGTAAGACAGCTCGAAAAAGAAATCGAAGCGTTGAAAAAATAGAGGTACACAGACAATGACCGCCACCGATAAAAATAATCTCGATATTCGTCAGATCCTTGATCTGCTTCCACATAGATATCCTTTCTTACTTGTAGACCGTGTTTTAGACTACACTCCGCTTGAGTCTATTGACGCGTATAAAAACGTGACAATGAACGAGCCTTTCTTTCAGGGACACTTCCCTGGCATTCCTGTAATGCCGGGTGTGCTCATTATGGAAGCGCTTGCTCAGGCTGGCGGACTTCTCGTGCTGAAAAGCACTGATATGCCGCTTGAAAACAAGTTGTTCCTTTTCACAGGCATGGAAAAAGTTCGTTTCCGCAAGCCTGTGTATCCTGGTGATAGACTTGAACTTAAGTGTCGTCTTATTCGTCACAAGTTGAAACTATGGAAAATGGAAGGCAAAGCATATGTTGATGGTGTGCTTGCTGCACAAGCAGAAATGACAGCCGCTATCATGAATAAGGAGGATATGTAGCGTGGCTACTGAAATTCATCCTTCCTCTTTTGTTGCGCCAAGTGCGAAACTGGGAGAAGGGGTTGTTATTGGTCCTTGCGCCGTTATCGAAGATGATGTCATTATCGGGGATGGTACAAAGATCGACGCTTTTGCTTCTGTAAAGCAGTATACCCACATGGGTAAGAATAACCATGTCCACTCCTATGCGGCAGTGGGCGGTGTTCCGCAGGATCTCAAATATCACGGTGAAGTAAGCTGGTTAAAACTTGGCGATAACAACACCATTCGTGAATTTGCTACTCTGCATCGTGGTACTGAAGACGGCGGTTTCAATACCGTTGTTGGCAGTAACAACCTCATGATGGCGTACACACACGTTGCACACGATTGTACTGTCGGTGACAATGTTATCATGTCTAACAACGCAACTCTTGCGGGACATGTTCATGTTTCTGACCATACAATTATTGCAGGTCTTTCTGCTGTGCATCAGTTTGTCCGTATTGGCAAACATGCATTCGTTGGCGGTATGACTGGTATCGGGCAGGACTTACCTCCGTATATGCTTGCTACCGGTAATCGTGCAGGTGTTCATGGTCCTAACTTGGTTGGACTGCGTCGCCTCAAAGCTCCTCGTGAAGTCATTCGTGCGCTTAAAAATGCATATAAACTCATCTGGCATTCCACCACTCCTCGTAAAGAGGCTTTGGAACAGCTGGAATATGAATTTGGTAACTTTACTGAGGTTCTCGAATTCGTAGATTTTGTGCGCAAGAGCGAACGTGGTATCTTACCATCGTATAGCGAATAGGCTACACAGTCGGATCGAAATGTTAAGAAGGAAGGTGTAGTGCCTTCCTTCTTTTTTTAAGTCTATGGAGCAAATAGATATGGCAGCATTACAAGAGCGAATTGGGATAATTGCAGGCGCAGGACAGTTTCCTGAGCTGGTAGCCCAAGGTGCCCGCGAGGAAGGTCTCTCTGTTATTATGTGTGGCTTTGTCGGTCATACAGACCCGGCAATAGAGAGCGAGGCTGATGTCTTTGAGATGCTCCATCTGGGTGCTCTTTCCAAGCTGATACAATTTTTTAAAACAAATGGTGTCACCCGCGTATGTTTCGCAGGGGCAATTAATAAGCCCAAAGCGTTGGATATTCGTCCTGATTTACGCGCAGCAAAAGTTTTGTTCAAAATTCGATCTAAAGGCGATGACGTTCTTTTGCGCGGTGTGTTGGATGAATTGGAATCTGACGGACTGCACATCGTTCAGGCTGCTGAACTTGTGCCCAATTTGCGTGGTCCTGCCGGTGTACTTACTAAGAAAAAGCTGACAGACAAGCAGCGTGAAACTCTTGCATACGGTATCCCTATGGGTGAACAGATCGGAAGCATGGACATTGGTCAATGCATTGTTGTGCGTGAGCAGATGGTCATTGCTGTAGAATGCTTAGAGGGTACAGATGCAACCATCAAGCGTGGTGCTGAGCTTGGCGGAAAGGGCTGTGTAGCAATCAAACTGTTGAAACCAAAGCAGGATGAACGCATTGATTTGCCTGCGTTAGGTTTAAATACAGTTCAGAATTTGGTGGATGGCGGGTATAGTTGCCTTGCTTTCTATGCAAATAAAACTCTATTTTTTGATAGAAAAGAGGCTATTGCACTGGCGAATAAGCATGAAATTGCCATCGTGGGTGTAGATGAGGACATTATTAATAGTCTTAAGTAAAAAGTCTACTTTTTCAGTTCCTTGACGGAACGAGCAGTATACAGTGTCATTTTGATGGAGTATAGTGGTTGTTCCGTTTTTTATTTGCAATATAGTAGCTTACGAGTAAACTATTTACTATTCTAATAGTTGAGACACGCAACGTCATTATAGGAAGGTGCACTATGTTTTCACTTAATACTGTTTGGGACAATGTAGATAAAGTGCGTGGCAGTGGGCCTGTTGTGCATAGTATTACAAACTATGTTGTCATGAATTCAACCGCGAATGCTCTCTTAAGTGCTGGCGCCTCTCCAATCATGGCTCATGCTAAAGAAGAATTGGAAGAGCTGATAACTATTTCAGGCTCTCTCGTAGTTAATATAGGCACATTAAGTGGTACTTGGATCGAAAGCATGCGGCTAGGTGCATCTATTGCTGCCGCAAACTATAAACCCGTTGTGCTCGATCCCGTTGGTGCAGGAGCTTCACTATTGCGTACAGAAACTGCCATCTCTTTGTTAGAAGAGGGTGGTATTTCTCTGGTTCGTGGAAACGCTTCAGAAATTATGGCACTTGCCGGAACAGGAGCTTCAACTCGTGGTGTCGATTCTTGTAATGATTCCAGTGAGGCAGAAGTCAGTGCTGTCGCATTAGCGAAAAAATATAGATGTACGGTTGCTGTCTCCGGTTGCATAGATGTTGTGACGGACGGTAAGACAGTTTATAATATTAAAGGCGGAAGCGAATACATGCCACTTGTTACAGGTATGGGTTGTATTGCTACCGCAATTTGTGGCGCACACCTTGCGATCTGCGAAGATAGTTTTGCCGCAGCCATTTCCGGTATGGGATGTATGGCGGCAGCAGGTGGGCTTGCTGAGGTAGCATCGAACGGACCTGGAACATTTGCTGTCCAGTTTATAGATGCTCTTCATAATGTGACTGAAAACGACATAAACAGACTTGTCGAAGTGAGGGTTGTGTAATGAGACAGGGTGCAGATTTCTCACTTTATCTGGTAACAGATAGTAGCCGTTGTACAATGATGCCGCTTGAAGAAACCGTGGCTGCTGCGGTGCGTGGTGGTGTAACTATGGTTCAGCTACGTGAAAAGACATTGGAAACAAGAAAATTTGTTGAGTGCGCGCGTCAACTTCGTGCCTTATTGGCTCCGCTTGAAATTCCGCTTATTATTAATGACCGCGTGGATATTGCACTTGCTGTACGTGCAGATGGTATTCATGTGGGACAAACTGATATGCGTGTGCAGGATGTACGTGCATTAATTGGTGGGGATGCCATTGTGGGTATCACTGTAGAGACGCCTGAACAGATTGAAGAAGCAAATGCTCTTGATATCGACTATATTGGTATTTCACCTGTTTTTTCTACACCATCAATCCCGCGCGATGTTAAGCCGTGGCAAATTCCCGGTGTTAGAAAAGCTCGTAGCCTGACTACTCTTCCAATTGTTGGATTTGAAGGAATTACTACTGCAAATGCGGCACAGGTTATTGCTGCCGGTGCAGATGGGGTTGCCGTTGTATCTGCAATTTGTGGTGCGTTATCGCCAAAAGATGCAGCTGAGGAATTACGCAAGGCAGCTTTTGTATAGACAACGTGGTAGTTCGTGAAACTACCCACAGTTCTGTGAGGGGTATATGAAGATTGCTGTGGCAGCGAAGAAAAGAAACGATATTTACGTTGTAGAACCAGTATTTGGTCGTGCCGATATGTTTGTTCTGGTTGAGCAGGAAAATGATGCGCGCGTTGTTCAAGCTAACCCTTATAGGGATGACCCTGAAGCAGCAGGGCGCAAAGTCGCTCAGTGGCTTATAAAAGAAGGCGTGAGCACGGTCTTATGTGGAGATGTAGGAGCTAAAACCCGTCTTTACTTGAGCGAGGGTGGCGTGTTTTCCGGTATCGGATATGATGGTACCGTGGATGAAGCATTAGAGAGATATTTCGCTTCGTAAGATTGAGTGAATTTTTTTCTGATCGTAAATTGTGCATAAAAGCGACGCATCGTAAAGACGATGAGTCGCTTTTTTCTTGTATTTTTTACGAGTTAAGTATTTTGGCAAACAATGCTTTCTATTTTTTTTCGATGCCTAGCTTTTGCATACGTGAGCGGAGTGTTGTCGGTTTGATGCCCAGTAACTCTGCTGCGCCTCCGCTGCCTTGTACTCGCCAGTTTGTGGCTTCCAGTGCCTGCTGAATGTTTTCGCGTTGCATGGCCATCCATTCTATTTCGGTAATAACATCCTGTGGACGTGGGGCAGATGCTGGCGGTGTTGCTGGACTGTGGTCGGACGAATAGGCGTGCACGTTCATTTCAATCGGCGGTGTTGCGTAGCTGTTGTCCTGAATATAAAATTCCATACTGCCACTATGAGACATGATCACTGCACGTTCCACAACGTTTTGCAATTCCCTTACGTTCCCCGGCCAGTTGTAGCCTTGAAGTTTCTCAACGTGATGTGGCTTCAAGCGAGGGGCAGTGATGTTCATGCGATTTGCCGCGAGGTTGATAAAGTGACGGGCAAGCAGCGGAATGTCGTTACGACGTTCGCGAAGCGGTGGTACGTTGACCGGAAATACAGATAGCCGGAAATATAGATCCTGTCGGAAACGGCCTGAGGCAACTTCTCTAGTTAGATCTTTGTTTGTAGCGGCGATGATGCGTACATTAACTTTTTTGGAGCGTTCGTCACCAACAGGTTCAAATGTGCCTTCCTGCAATACCCGAAGAAGTTTCCCCTGAAGTTCTAACGGAATTTCTCCGACTTCATCAAGAAAGAGTGTTCCGCCGTCTGCTAGCTGAAAGCGGCCAACTCTATCACGGATTGCGCCGGTAAAAGAGCCTTTCACGTGGCCAAAAAATTCACTTTCGAATAGCTCATGCGGGATTGCGGAACAGTTCACTCGTACAAAAGCATTTTGACTGCGTGTTGAACGATTGTGGATCGCTCCTGCCAACAATTCCTTACCGGTGCCGGATTCGCCAAGTAGAAGTACGCTTGCATCGGTAGGTGATACAACGCCGATTTGCTCCATGACGTGAGCAAGAGAGTCAGAATCACCAATCAGATTATCGTCGAGGTGTTTTTCCTGAACAGCACGGCGAAGAAGTTCGTTTTCTAGCTCAAGTTCACCGCGAAGCTTTTGAATTTCTCCAAAGGCGACTGCGTTAACTAAAGCGCGGGCAACGGTATCCGCAAAAATTTTGTGCATTTTCTGATGCATGGAATGCAGCTGGGCGAAAGGGCCAACCATTGGGCGATCGTAGAATGTAGAAAGAATACCAAGAAATTCGTCGTTATACATGACGGGGAATGATGAGTAGGCTTGGTATCCTTCTTTTATAGCCCATGACGGACGGTTCCAGTCTTCAGGGGATGAGCCTATAGATGGTATCCCTTTTTGACATGAAGCAAAGATGGGTTCTGTAATTGGCGCCAGATCGAATGTGCCCAACGCGTGATTCCATCCGGACGGCGTTGTTTCTTTAATGCCGGAAAACGCAACAAGCTTAAGCATTGTGTCCGCAGAGGGGTGAGGCGTTACAATGTCCGCCATTTTTTGTGTCGGTCGTAGCCAGAAAGCTCCCATTGTTACGTGGGTACCTTTGTAGCCAGTGCTTGCTCGTTCAATAATTTTGGACGGGTCACGCTCATGCGCAACAGAGAGCATCAAATCCAGAAAGGGGGTGATGTCCAGAGAGTTGAGCTTTGTTTGGAGTCTGTTGTAGCTTTGAGGTCGTATTTTATGCGGCTCCGGTTGTACATCCGGAGTTGAAGGCAGGGGGAAAGAGTCCTGCTTTGCATCTTCAGGCAGTGGAAAATCGCTGATGGTTACATCGCGACCTGAGAACGTAGTGCTAAAAAATCTTTCGGTGGATTTTTTTGTACTTTGCGCTTTTGCTTCGTCCTCTAATTTGTTGCTTGATGGTGGCATTATTTCCCCTCGCTCCATTATTTCGTTACGAAAAATCGTAATCAACGAAATTTCGTAACGCACCCGTCACATAGCGTCAACTGAAAAGTGTTGGTATTCGCTCCGTTGCTGTGAACACTGTTTTTGGCACAGGATGTGCTACTAGAAAAGCAAAAGAACGGTAACACCGCTCTTTTCGGTGTCAACTCCGTGTGGTCCCTCGCTTCACGGAAATGATTCAGTCGCTTCATTTTTGACAAAAGCCCAGTGTTCCCCTCACTGGGCTTTTGTCGTTCTAAATGCTTTTTTTAACGGGTCGATACGTTGAGAGAAGCAGCCCAGTCATGCAACGCTGTAATAAGCGTTTCCCATTCTTCAGGTGTTTTAACCTGCATACGAATAAAGCCCCTTTCTGTTCCTGGAATATTGTCGCAAAGACGAACGAGAATGCTTTTTGTGAGTAAGAATTCGTAGAACTGTGCTCCATGTTCTGGATTCTTCAGCTTGCAGAATAGAAAGTTCACTCCGGAAAAAATGCAATCTTCAGCAAAGACGTTTGTTGAACGTACTTCTTCTGTGAACATTGCCCGATATGTTCGCATTTGCGGAAGACGGCTCCGGTAGCGTTCGATGTTTAGTAGAAAATTTAGGCCGGATTTCTGCGCAGAAGCCGTTACTGTCCAAGGCATTTTACCTTGTTTGAGTTTGCTCACTGTATCAGGATCGCTCAAGGCATAGCCAAGACGAACGCCTGTGCAGTAGAAAAATTTTGTAAAGCTGTGCATGGTGATGATGCTTGTGTTCTGGTTGCACCATTCTCTGTATTGAGTTGTGCGTGTGGCATCATATTCAGGTGTACCATGCATGAATTCTCGATATGTCGAGTCTATCAACATATAAGGGCTCTGAATTGCCTGAATAATCTCCCGCATATTGGGATACGTAATGGTGGCGGGATTGTTGGGTGAGCAAAGTACGACGAGGTCGTATTTTTCTGAATTTGCAAAATCTGCTGAGTTCGGTACAAAACAAGTACCAGACGAGCAGGTGAGTAAATCGTATTCTTCAGCAAAAACAGAGCACGCTTTAGCGTATTCTGAAAACATGGGGCCGACGAGCAATACTCGTTTAGGTCTTATTTGCTGAAAAGTAAGAAAAATTGTTTCGGTTGAACCGTGGCCTACAACAATTTCTTGTTGTGAAACGGATTCATGCGCTGCAATTGCGGCTGCGAGTTCAGACGACCATGTGTCCGGATAATGATTATAGTCACTGTATGCACCCTGCATATTGGAGAAAAGAATTTCTTCTGTTATGTCACGACACAGGGAATTGGCATTGCTTGAGAAATCTGCAATGTCGTTAAGCGCAGTGCCTGTTTCCCGAGCAATCCGAAACACTTCACCGCCATGAGCGCCTTGTTGTTTGTGTGTTGTGGTATCTGTCATGATAGTAAAAAGTCTCCATATCTACGTAGTGCCTGTTGCATGCATTGTAGCAAGTGGATGCGGGTATACGTGAAGTGCGTTTCTTTTAAAAGAGGGAGCATGAGACTACCAGTATAACAACACTTTGCTAATCAGATAAATTTGTGGCAGAGTTGGTCGCTCTTTAACTTCTGTTTTTTTGATGTCACCATAGAGGATTGCATGTCATCAAGACGTATACTTTTTCTTGCACCGGCTACTTCGATTACTCGTATTTTCCCCCAGCTTAAAGACGCAGGTTTTGAAGTAGGGCTTGCGGAGAATTATAAAGGCGCTCTCGCATTTATTGCGAAGTCTCGTCCTGATGTAATTTTTTCCCGTCCTTCCCTATCCGGTTATTCTGTGGAAGAACTGCTAACAGCCGCCGAGGCGGACGCAGGCTTCCCATCTATTGTTGTGTTTTCTGATAAAGGAAACGCCAGCGAAGCTGAAAAATTTCTTCAAATGGGTGCACACGACTACTGGCTTGAACCGTTACTATTTGAAAAAATATGTGCGGCAATACCTGAACAAGGTAAAAAGCCAAAAGCTGTTCCACCAACATCCACCCTTGGTGGAAATAAAACTGCCATTCCGGTAACAGAGAAAGGGCCGACTATCATCGGTTCGAACCGCGCTATGCAGCGAGTACTGGCTCTTGCGCGGCAGGTTGCACCATCAAAAGCAACTGTGTTAATCTCTGGTGCCTCTGGTACTGGTAAAGAAATGTTCTCCCGTTATCTTCATGCGTATTCTGACCGTGGAGATAATCCTTTTATTGCAGTGAACTGCGCTGCATTGCCGGAACACTTGCTAGAAAGCGAGCTTTTCGGGCATGAAAAGGGTTCATTTACTGGTGCGATTTCACGAAAACTCGGCAGATTTGAATTAGCGCATACCGGCACAATTCTTCTTGATGAGATTTCGGAAATGGACTTGGCGCTACAGGCAAAACTTTTGCGTGTTCTTCAGGAAGGCGAGCTTGACCGCGTTGGTGGTACTGAGACGATTAAAGTTAACGTCAGGGTACTTGCAACAACAAACCGTAATCTTGAAGAGTGGGTTAAAGAAGGGCAGTTCCGTCAGGATTTATATTTCCGGTTAAATGTTATTCCGCTAAAACTTCCTTCTCTTGCAGAGCGTGGGGATGATGTTCTTGAACTCGCACATTTCTTTATTGATATGTACACAAAAGAATATTCGCTTCCGCCTGCTCAAGTTTCTGCTGAAGCGATATCATGGCTAAGCGCATACGATTGGCCAGGTAACGTTCGTGAACTGCAGAATCTTATGGAACGTGCTGTATTACTTGCTGGTGGCAACGTTATTGAACCTTGTCATTTTTTACTCGATCCGGATAACTGGCCGCTCTTCGAAGAAGAGGGAGCAGATGAGTGTACTACTTTAAGTGCATCTTCCGAATCAGGTAACGGCAATTGCAGCAACTTTAGCGGTAGCGTTATTCCAATTCATGAAATGGAACGCATACTTATTTTGAAGGGCTTGGAGCAGACATCGGGCAACCGTACGCAGGCAGCTGATCTGCTGGGGATTTCTGTTCGAACCTTACGAAACAAGCTGAATGAGTACCGTAGTCAGGGAATGGAAATTCCTTAGACGAGAGCACACACTCAACGTACTGACAGGGGATGGATTCGTTGTTCTTCGCAGATATCAGTGTATTCACGCCGACAACTTGGCGTGATGCGGCATATCGAATGTGACCAACAATATTGTTTGAACTATGAGTAGACAACTACTCGGAGCGAAAAGAGGAACAAGGGATGCCACAGAACGTAACTAAAAAGATAATTTCCGGACATCTGATCTCCGGAACTATGAGCGCAGGCAGCGAAATAGAGCTGCGTATTGATCAGACTCTTACACAGGATGCCACAGGTACTATGGCATGCTTGCAGTTTGAAGCTTTGGGTGTAGACCGTGTAAAGACAGACTTGTCTGTAAGCTACGTTGATCACAATACACTACAGATGGGATTCAGAAACCCAGACGATCACCGCTATCTTAAAACGGTTGCAGAAAAGTACGGCATTGTGTTTTCACCTGCCGGTACCGGTATCTGTCACCAGCTTCATCTTGAAAATTTTGGTAAACCGGGTGCAACTCTGGTTGGTTCCGACAGTCATACTCCTACAGCTGGTGGATTAGGTTCCCTTGCTATGGGCGCAGGCGGCTTATCCGTTGCTTTGGCAATGGCTGGCGAACCGTACACCATTACCATGCCGCAGGTTGTTCGTGTCTATTTAGAAGGCGAACTCACCGGCTGGGCATCTGCTAAAGATGTTATCTTGCACCTGTTAGGCAAGCTGACCGTTAAAGGCGGCGTTGGCAAAGTTTTCGAATTTGCCGGCCCCGGTGTAGCTTCCCTTTCCGTACCTGAGCGTGCTGTTATCACCAATATGGGGGCAGAGCTCGGCGCTACAACATCAATTTTCCCGAGTGATGAAAATACCCGCGAATTTATGAGCAGCATGGGACGTCTGGAAGACTGGACAGAACTTGTTGCTGATGAAGGCGCAGAGTATGACGAAGAAGTTCGTATTATATTGAATGACCTTGAACCGCTTGCTGCGAAACCGCACATGCCGGATCAAGTTGTTACTGTTGCCAGCCTTGCCGGCTTGAAAGTTAATCAGGTTGCTATTGGTTCCTGTACAAACTCTTCCTATGCAGACCTTGCCTCTGTGGCAAACTTGTTTGCAGGTAAGCACGTTAAGTACGAAACGGATACTCTGATTAGCCCCGGTTCCAAGCAGGTGCTTAAAATGCTCACCCGTGAGGGCTTGCTCGAGAATATTATCGATTCTGGTGCTCGTCTTTTAGAGTGTTCATGTGGCCCTTGTATCGGAATGGGTGGTTCTCCTGTTTCTGAAGGTGTGTCTGTACGTACCTTTAATAGAAATTTTGAAGGACGTTCCGGCACCAGAGATGCACAGGTCTACCTTGTGAGCCCGTTGACTGCAGCTATGGCTGCATTACATGGTGAGTTCACAGACCCTGCAGGCTGGGGTGATGCTCCGAAAATTCCTGAGTTGCCAAAGACTGTACCGTCTATTCGGGACCAGTTTATTTTCCCACCGGAAGATGGATCGGATGTTGAAATTGTGCGCGGGCCGAACATTGTGCCGCTTGAACAATTCGCTTCTGTTGACGCTGACATTGATGCCAATGTACTCATCGTCGCCGGGGATAATATTACCACTGACCATATCATGCCTGCTGGTGCTGTTATCACAGCTCTACGTTCTAATGTACCAGCGATCAGTGAGCATGTATTTGAGCGAATGGATGCATCATTTGCTACTCGCGCCAAAAGCACCTCAAACGGTGTAATTGTCGCTGGTGAAAACTATGGTCAGGGTTCTTCAAGAGAACATGCAGCACTTGCACCGCGCCATTTGGGTGTTCGTGCTGTCGTGGCAAAATCTTTTGCACGTATTCATCGCGCAAACCTTGTTAACTTTGGTATTCTTCCGTTTATTCTGGTAGATAAAGAAGCATACGCAGAGTTTGCGCAGGAACAAAATATTGCAGTACCGGCACTTGCACTTGCAGCTGGCGAGTCTGTCGATCTCATTTTGTCTTCCGGAACACGTGTAACTGTTACAAATGATTTGACGCAAAAAGAACTGGATATAATTAGAGCAGGGGGTCTGCTCAATTACGTCCGTTTCTCTAAAAGTCGTGAAGCCTAAGCGTGGGCTTTACCATATCCTCATATAAAAGGATGTAATGTATGTTGGATTCCATTCGGCAAAATTCCCAATCCTGGGGTGTTAAACTTGCCTTTGCTCTCATAGTTGTAGTTTTTGTGTTTTGGGGCGTAGGCTCCATGAACGGCCCTTCAAACTCTTCTGTGTTAGCTACTGTAAATGATACTGCTATCATGATGCCTGAGTTCAGAAGAGCATATGAACTTCAGATGAGTGCCATTAAAGCACGTTTTCCTGGTATTGACGAAGCTCAGTTCAAACAGCTGAGAATTGGTCAGCAGGTATTGCAGGGACTTATTTCCCGCACTCTCCTGCTTCAGGAAGCAGAACGTCTTGGCATGACTGTGACTCCTGTTGAATTAAAAACAGAAATTGCATCTATTCCTTTGTTCCAGAATGCTCAGGGTGAGTTTGATCCTGAAGTGTACAAGCAGATGCTTGCTGCACAGGGAATGTCTGCCGGTAGCTTTGAGCGTCAGTTCAAAGAAGATCTTTTAACCCAAAAAGTTCGTGAGAACGCTGTGATTTCTGCAAGCGTTTCTGACGAAGAAGCTCGCGAAGCATTCGTATACGCCAGCGAAAAACGTTCTATGGATTACATCATGTACTCCGCAATTGATTTCTTTAAGAAAGCAACTGTAACGGACGAAGAAATCAAGGCGTTTTACGAGACCAACATTGGTCGTTACGCAGTGCCTGCTCAGGTAACAATCAAGTTCCTTGCTATTACCCCGCAGGGTCTTGCAGGTTCCGTAGTTGTTGATGAAGCGGCTGCAGAAGCTTACTACGCTGATAATCAGAGTGCTTTCCGTACAAAAGAACAAGCTGACGCGAGTCATATTCTTGTGAAACTTAACGAAAATGCATCTGACGAAGAAGTAGCTGCTGCAACTAAAAAAATAGAAAAAGTGCTTAAGCTTGCCCGTGGTGGTAAAGACTTCGGTAAGCTTGCAGAAAAATACTCTGAAGGTCCTTCCGCCCCTACTGGTGGCGCACTTGGTAACTTCAGCCGCGGTCAGATGGTTAAACCATTTGAAGACGCAGTATTCGCTATGAAAGATGGCGAAATTTCTGAGCCTATCCGCACTCGCTTTGGTCTACACATCATTAAGGTAAACAAGCTTGAAAAAGCTCGTATTCCTGCATTTGAAGAAGTTAAAGGTCAGATCATGACCAAACTTGCTGAAGATGAGGCTGCAGACAAAGTGTCAGCTACTCTTGATACAGTGATGGAACAGATGCTCTCCGGTAAGTCTCTTGAAGACATTGCTAAAGAACAGAACCTCACCGTAGCAACTTCTCCTGAATTCTCACGAGATCAGGCTGCTGTTGCAGTGGGTATTACTAAGGAAGCAGCTGAAGAGTTGTTCTCCGTTCCTTCCGGTACAACTGTAGATACTCCACTTGAAGCAAACGACGGCTACATTATAGCTCGAGTTGAAAGCTCCAAGCCGGAATCAAGCATGCCGCTTGAACAGGTTTCTGCATCCATTAAAGAACAGCTCGTTGCAGATAAATCTGTAGAGCTTGCATTTGATGCTGCCAAAGCTGCTTCTACAAAAGTACTTGCTGGCGATATTGAAGGTCAGCCGAAAGTACAGACTACTCCGCTTGTTGAACGTAAGGGCTTTATCCCTGGCGTTGGAGCTGCGGAAGATGTTGTGAAAGCAGTATTTGAAGCTGATGGCAAAAAATGGATGGGTCCTTACAAAACGGCTGCTGGCGCAGTATTTGTTCGCTTGAATACCGTTGATAAGCCATCCGAAGAAGTTTGGTTGGCTGCAAAACCTGAAGTGGAGAAAACTCTTCTTCAGCGTAAAAAGCAGCAGATGGAACAGAGCTTTGTAAAATCTCTCGCTGATAAGTCTGAGATTGTTATCAAGAACAACGAAATTCTTGATAACCTGTAGCTCTTACTCGCTATCCCAAAAATTAAAGCCCCTCATCCGAGGGGCTTTTTTTGTGTTCTAATTCCAAACTGGAAGTGTTGGGTGCTCGTGTGCTACAATAAAAGCAACTGTAGCAAAAAGGAGCAGATATGAAGCGAACAACGTATTTTGTCCGCTCATGTGGCGGCAAGTGGAAAGTGAAGAAGGAGGGGGCAGAAAAAGAGTATTGCGTGTGCGAAACGAAAGAGGAAGGGGTTCGTGCTGCTAGGAAACTTGCGGCTGATTCATCACCGGCGCAAATTATTATCGAAAAAGAAGATGGTACTTTTCAGCAGGAATGGACGCACAAGGATTGTTCCGTTTTGTTTGAAAACAAAGGACGAATCAGCAATAAGTAGTGGATGAATAAAAGAACGCGCACTGTGATACTCTACATATTGGCAGTACAGGTGTATGAAGTCTGCAAGTGATATTATAAAGGTAAAAGCATCAATAAGAGGTATGGTGGCAACAGGCTCAGATCCATATCGAGTGAGGAAGCAAGGTGCGTTATCTAGCTTGTGTTGCAGATAATCTTACTGACTGTTGGTGTTGTCAGAACAACGCTAAGTATGAGGAGAGATCCATGGTTACATATCACGTTCATACAAAGAAAATGGCTAGCGGAGATCATGAAGTTCATGTGGAAGGATGTGTATGGTGTCCTCCGAAAAAGCAGTTATGTCCTGTGGGTAAATTTGAATGTTCAGAAAAAGCTATGAAGTCTGCAAAGAAAATATATCCAGAGGCAAATGGCTGCCACCTCTGCATGCCAAAGCATTATCATCTGCCGTAAAATTTTAAAGCTCCCCTTGCTTATTGTCTGCATGGGGAGCTTTTTTATTACATGTCGTATTTCGGCTTGAATTTTTTCATGAATTTAGAATCAATATAATCTTTAATAGCAAAGGCTCGACTACCGTTGAAGCTTAACCCGAATTTATGCAGCACACCTGTGTTGCCACCTGTATTGAAAATAAGAAGGTAGTCACCGCCTGGTTTGAATTCTTGTAGCGGTTCATTGCTCAGGCGCGCAATAACATTGTCGTTGAGAATTTGGTTTTGCCGAACCGCGTAGACACCGACCTTATCCAGTGGCTGTGGTTCGAAACATATGCAGTCCCCACCACCAAACAGGTTATCGAATTTGGGGCTTTGCAGGTACTTATTCACAAGCATGCCACCATCATCACCGTAAGGAATGCCGGACGGTTCAAAAAGCGGGCGCGGACGTACACCCATTGCAATAAAGATGATGTCATCATGATACACAGTACCGTCTGCAAGGGTTACTTTCCCTGTTGAAACTTCAGAGACATACTCCCCGCCGACAAACTGTACGCCGTGATCTATAAGAGCATTACGTGACAGGTCGCGCACTTTTTCAGGAGCACGCTTCATAAAGCTTTTGCCGTGATAAAGGTGGATGGTTGCATTTGCACCAGCTTCTTGAGCGGCAGCCCATGCGTTGCCAGCCACTTCAACTCCGGCAGGTCCGGCACCGACAACCCCAATACTCAGAGATTCTTTATCTGCTAGCTCGAAGATCCGGTTTCTTCCTTCAAGTAGTTTTTCAATGGGCTTTACCGTAAAAATATCTTTAGAGTCTGGCTTGACCAGATCATCAACAATAGAACTGCCTGTGTTGAACGAGGCAACATCATAGGCCAACTCTTTGCCCGATTCTAGCTTGATGAGTTGCTTTTCTGGATCAATGCCTACGCAACTGTCCAGATGGAATGTTGCCCCCTGTTCTTCGCACATTTGCTGTACTGGGAAGCTGATGTCTTTGGGCGTGTAGGTGCCCCCGAGCATTCCGGGCCCCATTCCGGAATAGTAATGCCGTTCACCGGGGCCAATGACGTCAACAGAATGGCCTTGATCTATCAGGTCTTTGATACTTTCCATAAGAGTCATGTGGGCGTGTCCTGCGCCTACGAGTGCAAGTTTTGCCATGGGTAACTCCTTTTATTCCCGTGAAGCGTACAGGGAGTCCATAACAGCAGCCAAACTGTTGAGATGGGCTTTCTCTTCAGAAGAAATTTGTAATAATGCTTTTTGTGTTTTTTTGTCCGGTGCTTTTTCTGAAGCCCGCATATATAAATCCATTGCCTGACCTTCAACAGACATGGCGAACGCTAAAATGTCGAGCGGCTTTTCCATGTCCGCGCCGAGACGTGATATATATTCGGCGGTGGTCAAGCCGCCTTCGAATGCACCGTCAACTTCCACATTCTCAGGAAAATCTTTGCCTGTAAGTTCTGTATATTGAGAAATTACGTGCCGTTTGTGCTTTGCTTCAATCGCAGCAAGTTTTGAGAAGAGAGATGCGGCTTCTTGATTAGCTACACGACTGGCCATATCGATGTAAAAATCGCCAAGAGCAACTTCCATACGGTAGGCAACGATAAGAACTTCTTCGAGAGATTCAAATCCGTTGAACATTTCTAAGCCTTGATCGTAGTCACCAATGCTTTCCCAGCCTTCCCATATGTTAAAGCCACCTGTCAGATTGTACACTTTGCTGAATTCGTTACCGGAAAGTAACTGAGCCGCAACACGGCTGCGTCCACCAATTGCGCAATATACCATGACCGGCTTTTCTTTATCCAGCTCATTGGCTCTGTCTAACAGCTCACCAAGAGGAATATGTTTTGCTCCGGCAATATGACCTTCGTCGTATTCTGCGGGCTGACGTACATCCACAAGCTGAATGTTCTCGTCGGAACCCAGCATTGAGAGTGCATTTTCGGTGGTTACAGACTCAACAGGGGTAAGAAATTGTTTCCAACGCATAAAATCCTCCCTTCAGTTGATGCAAGTTTAGCATCTAATGGTCACCAGTTACAATAATCTATAATAAGAAATTATTGAAAAAATCGAAAAGTTAAGCCCCCGTTCGGGGGCTTGGTTTTAATCTTCTTCTTTGAGTTCTTTATGGCAGAACCACCAGTCATATCCCTCGTGGGTGTCGAGCCTAATTTTAGCATCATCAACGGTCTGTGCCGGTGGAATGATAACGCGATCACCAATAAGTTCATTTTTCGGCCAGTTTGCAGGGATAGCTACTTTATTTCTGTCTGATGTTTGTAATGCGCGAATAGTGCGGAGTATTTCATCAATATTTCTACCGATCTCTTGCGGGTAGTAGAAAATGGTGCGTACAATGCCGCTAGGATCGATGAAGAAAACAGCCCTGACAGTGTTTGTTCCTTTGCCAGGATGAATCATTCCTAATTTTTCTGCCACTTCGCCATAGTCTGCAATGACAGGGAATGTGATTTCGACTCCGGTCTGTTCTTTAATCCATTCAATCCATTTAATATGCGCAAAAATTTGATCCATTGAAATACCGACCAGCTTACAATTCAGCGCATCAAAGTCTTTAATACGTTTTTGAAAACTCACAAATTCCGTAGTACAAACGGGGGTAAAATCGGCAGGGTGACTAAAAAGAAGAAACCAGTTTCCCTTTAAATCATCAGGGATAGTCATTGTACCTTGCGTTGTTTTTACCTTAACCTGTGGAAGCGGGTCACCTAGCAGAGGGAATAGGGTCGTCATGGCAAGCTCCTATAATAAAAGAAAATATTACTTCTAGAAATATTGCATAGTATAGCCATTAATTACTAGTAAAAAAAAGTAGCAACTTCATTTTTAATATTATTTTGTTGAAATTGCGTGTAATAAAGTACCATAATGACATAAATTCTATGAACGGGGTTTGATTTATGAATCTGTCTAAAGATGTTTTGTTCTTCGCTGATCAGGTTTCGAACGGAGTTATGATCTTTTCACCAGAATGTGAGATCCTATATACAAATCCAGCTGCACAGAAGATGTGGAATCATGAGGCACATAGTGTGATGGAAGGTTTTGCTACCGGTATCGGTGAGAAAACAATTTCCCAGTATGAACATCCAGTGATGCAGGCAATTCAATCAAACAGATCGATCTCCCAGACGCTTCTTCGAAATAGAGGCGCTGAGCCGAGTGTACCACAATGGGTCAAGATGACTGCAAACCCCATTCAGGATGCAGGGCAGCTCAAGTATGTACTTCTTTCTCTCGAGGATGTTACGCAGAGCAAGCATGTCTCAGATCTTATTACTTCACGTTCATACATGCTTGATCAACTTGATGTTGTTGATTCCATTACAGGTCTATACAACGCACGCTATGCACCTGTTTTGCTTGAAAGAACTATCTCGGATGTTGTTAAAGAAAAAACATCTTTGAGCGTTTGTGTTTTTGATATTGATCACTTTACCCGCCTGAATGAAGCACAGGGTAGAGGCTGTGGAGATGAAGTGTTGCGGTATCTTGCAGCACTGCTCGGACAGCATATGCGTGAAGGTGACGTGATGGCGCGTACCGGTGGCGGGGAGTTTTTAGTTTTACTTCCATCATGCAGTGCAGAAGAAGCACTTTCTCGGATGGAATCATTCGGAACACAACTGCGCAGTGCAAAATTAGCGTGTTCCGTACGTCCGATAACGGTAAGTGGTGGTATCGCTGAAATGGCAAATAATGAAAAAGGCGTTCAACTCGTGGAACGTGCAGATAGTTTGCTTTATCTTGCAAAGCTTGATGGACGAGATAAGTTTCTTACGGAAGATGTTGTATAGCCCAAAAATTTCTGAAATAATATTTTTTGAAAGTAATAGTCCGAGATCTATTACATATGTTGAGCAGCGCCGTACCCCTTTGGAGTGCGGCGTCTTTTTTTACCCCCCCCCATATGCGGCACGGTAGCGTTGTAACGCCGTAACGCATCGTTCTTACCCCTTTCTCATCACTTTTTGCGTAATCCCTCAGGTATTGTTGTTCTTCGATTGTTATTTGCAAGGAGAGAACATGGAGTTTGCGAACCGTCATGAGGCAGCAGCGCACTATTCAGAATTATTTCGCATTGCCCGCAAGGAATCAGAAAATGCAGCCATTCGGCTGATGGCTGAGCTAGGTCGCAGAGATCTATTTTTTTTACTGACAAGAATTATAGGTCGTAAAGATATGGATCAGGATTGGCATTTTGCACGTTGTCAGGAAGTGCAGCAAAAGCCAGACGGAATGCTCGATTTATGGGCACGCGAGCATTATAAATCGACGATTATTACCTTTGGACTCACCATTCAGAATATTTTGGTCAATCCCGAGATTACAGTGGGTATTTTTTCGCATACGCGGCCTATCGCGAAAGGTTTTCTTGCACAGATTAAATACGAGCTTGAGCAAAATGAAATTCTTAAGCGCTGTTACCCTGAAGTACTGTGGGAGTCTCCTAAACGTGAATCTCCACGATGGTCTGCGGATAACGGTATCGTTGTGCGTAGAAAAAAGAACCCTAAAGAAGCAACAGTGGAAGCATGGGGACTTGTAGATGGACAGCCGACAGGAAAACATTTTGAAATTCTAGTGTATGACGATGTCGTAACCCGTGATTCCGTTTCAACACCGGAAATGATCAGCAAGGTGACAGAGTGCTGGGCACTTTCGTTGAATCTAGGAATGCACGGGGGGCAGCAGAGGTATATCGGCACTCGTTATCACTTTAACGACACGTACAAGACGATTATGGAAAGACAAGGGGCAGAGCCGCGTATTTATGCAGCTACCGAAAATGGTAAGGCGGATGGCGTGCCTCTGTTTTTTGCGCCGGAAGATCTTGCAAAGAAGCGCAGACAGATGGGGCCGTATGTTTTTGGCTGCCAAATGCTGCAAGACCCTAAGGCGGATAGTGTGCAGGGATTTAAAGAAGAATGGTTACGGTATTGGCAGCCTTCGGAGCCTGCACACTTGGAAGGGATGAATCGGTACATCGTCATTGATCCTGCCGGTGAGAAAAAAGCAGGAAGTGACTACACGGTAATGTTGGTTATTGGTCTGGCAGAGGATGGTAACTACTATCTTATTGGTGGCGTGCGTGACCGGATGAATCTGACAGAGCGAGCGGCTTGTCTTTTTTCGTTGCATAGGCAGTACCGTCCGACAGCAGTGGGGTACGAGCGCTATGGTATGCAGGCAGATATTGAGCACTTACGTTTTGAAATGCAAAGCAGGAACTATAGATTTGATGTGGTGGAGCTTGGGGGTGCTGTTCCAAAAAAAGATCGAATAGGCAAGCTTGTTCCTTTGTTTGAGCAAGGGCGAATGTATTTACCAGTGCGATCGCCGTTCAGAGATCAGGAAGGAACATGGCGTGATTTAACAAAAGAATTTGTTGCAGATGAGTACATGGCGTTTCCAGTGAGTACTCATGATGACATGCTCGATTGTATGGCTCGAATTTTAGAACCAGTGCTCGCAACAGAGTTTCCTTCACCATTAGATATGAGTGCCGAGCAAACAGATTTAGGAAATATGGAGTATGACCTGTATGAGTAATATTTCTGGTTGTTTATCTGAAGAATATCAAATTCGTGCTCATATCCCACATTTTGCAGATTGTTTAACCGAACAAGAACTTAAAACTATATGGAAAACTCTCTGTGAAGAGGGGAAAAAAGAGATAGTTTTTTACGATGGTGAAATCACAAATGAACATGACTTTATTCAGTTTATGCAGGATGATATGAACTATGTATATGCTGCATATGAGGGAGGCAATTTACTAGCTTTAGTGTGGCTGAATAACTTTCTCGGACGCTGCGGAATGATTCATTTTACAATGTTTTACAATTCAAAGGGTAAAGAACAAAGCATTGCACTGTTTTTATTGAAATTTCTCTTGTTTTCGAAGCACAAAGGAGAATACTGCCTAGATGCCCTTTATGGCCTTACGCCCCGCGTGTATAGGCATGCTTTAAGCTTCATTGAAAAGTTGGGGTTTCGATTAGTGGCGGAGATGCCTTCGTCAGTGTTTTTTCAAAAAAAAGAGCAAAAGAGTCTCAAAAGTGCAGTTTTTTCTATTATGAAGCGTGAGTACCTTAACATGTTAGAATAGCTAAAATAAATGAAAGAAAAACAAGAGCTTGTGAAAAACTTCATTTTTACATAACCACCTGAAAAGACGTGCGTTTTATTTGATTATGTGACCAACTAGTTCTCGCCAATAGTGGACATTACAACAAAAAAGCAAAAAAAGGCACCTTGCTTGACCATTCAGTGTGCGAAAGTAAAAAGCACCCGTGTTGACGAAATAGTAAAACAGCGTAACATGACGCATGATTCGTTTTAGTCGAATGGGCTTTAGTATTTTTACTTAGTTGGGTGAGCTGTACTGGGACTTGCAGCTTTCTGACTGATGGCTAGACCCATATTCTCGAACTTTTTCGAGAAGGTATTAAGTCATAGCTGCGGGTAACGGATGAATATCTGTTGTCCCTGTGCACGTTTTTAACCACTCTGTATGTTGAGTGTTAAGGCGTGAAAGAAGCAACAGGAGTATGCTGATGGAAAGCTTTATGTCATGGCTGGAAATGATCGACGGATGGGTATGGGGCCCTGTAATGCTGACTTTATTAGTTGGTACAGGTCTGCTGCTTACAATCATGCTGAAGGGTTTACAGTTTAGAAAACTTGGCTATTCTCTGTATCTTGCGCTTGTTAGGCGTAAAGATCCTGACGCAGATGAAGGCGATATTTCTAACTTTGAAGCCTTGATGACCGCTCTTTCTGCAACTGTCGGAACCGGTAACATTGCCGGTGTTGCCACCGCGATTGCAGTTGGGGGGCCAGGTGCGTTGTTCTGGATGTGGATTACCGGCCTTGTTGGTATGGCCACTAAATTTGGTGAAGCGGTACTTGCTGTTAAATACCGCGTAAAAGATGAAAATGGCGAAATGTGTGGTGGCCCTATGTACTACATTTCACGCGGTCTCGGCTGGAAAGGCCTTGGCTCTGTGTTCGCATTTTTTGCTACGATTGCATCGTTTGGTATCGGTAACATGGTACAGTCAAACTCTGTAGCACTTGCTGTTAAAGACACTTTTGGTATCGATCCATTTATCGTTGGTATCGTTCTCGCTGTTCTTACCGCTGTCGTAGTTCTTGGTGGTATTAAGTCTATTGGTAAAGTTACCTCTATTCTTATTCCTATCATGATTGTGTTCTACGTTGGTGGCGCCATGTTTATTCTTCTTACAAACATGGAAAAAATTGGACCTGCATTTAGTCTCGTTTTTGAATACGCATTTAACCCAGTTGCAGCCACCGGTGGTTTTGCTGGTGCAACTGTTGCAGCCGCTATACGCTTCGGTGTTGCGCGTGGTGTGTTCTCTAACGAATCCGGTCTTGGTTCTGCTCCGATTGCTGCTGCTGCAGCACAGACTAAGCACCCTGTAGAGCAGGCTCTCGTTTCCATGACCCAGACCTTCATTGATACAATCGTTATTTGTACCATGACTGGTCTCGTAATTATTATGTTCAACTGGGATTCTGGTCTTACTAGTTCTTCCCTTACTACCGAAGCATTCCGTCTCGGTTTTGAAGGTGGGCAGTATGTTGTAACGATTGGGCTTATCCTCTTCGCTTACTCTACCATCCTTGGTTGGTGTTACTACGGTGAGAAATCTATTGAATATCTTCTCGGCGTAGGCGCAGTTAAACCTTACCGCATTGTGTACATTGCCGCGATTCTCTTCGGTTCTGTACAGAAAGTGGCATTGGTTTGGACTTTGGCTGATATTTTCAACGGCCTTATGGCTCTTCCAAACTTACTTGGTCTTATCTTCCTCAGTCCGGTTATTGTTCGTGAAACCCGTGAGTACTTTGCAATGAAAGCAGGTATTGCACCTGAAACATTGCGTCACGCAGACAAATAATAGCTAGCAAAACAAGTTATAGAGAAGCCCCTTCTGAGCAATCAGGAGGGGCTTTTTTTTATGTTGTAACCAAAAAGAGGTGTGCAGGTAACACAGGATAAAGAGTGGGGTGGTAGCGGTAGGATGCTTTTGACTACTTGAAATTACTTGATATACAAATGGAAAAAGCTACTCTGTAGCGGCGTGAACACTGCTCACATCTTGTAGGTAGTCTTTTCGTCT
Organism: Halodesulfovibrio sp. MK-HDV; assembly: GCF_009914765.1. Classification (NCBI taxonomy): domain Bacteria; kingdom Pseudomonadati; phylum Thermodesulfobacteriota; class Desulfovibrionia; order Desulfovibrionales; family Desulfovibrionaceae; genus Halodesulfovibrio; species Halodesulfovibrio sp. MK-HDV. The sequence continues at coordinate 85,445 of NZ_WYDS01000018.1, forward strand.
TTATTGAATGCTGACTGTGGGGAATGCATTCAAGCCCCGCCCGATAAATTGCAAGAAACAGGGAGAAGTATGCTATGAAAAATCAAAACCGCCGTCAATTTCTTCAGACCGGAGCATTTACGCTGATGGGTATGTCTTTAATGGGACGTAAAGCATTTGCTGCTCCAACTAAAACTGACTTTGCTCCTGTACGCTTTGGTGTGATTTCCGACCCGCATCTTGATATAAAAGGGAAGAATGGCATGAAGATGAGCGCAGCAAGTGTGAACTGTGTTGGTCAGGCTGTTAAGGGGCTTAATCAAGAGACTGGTCTATCTTTTGTTGTAGTTACTGGTGATCTTCTTCTTGATGGTGAAAAACAGAATGCAGAAGCCATTAAAGAATTACTGGATTCATTGACCGTCCCGTATTTTGTTATTGCCGGTAACCATGACTTTGTACCTGCAAATCCTGCGAAGCATCGTGACGGTTTTGATTACCTTAAGATTGAAGAATTTGTGAAGTTCTTTGACGGCAAAGGGTATGATGGCTCTGGTAATCGCTACTGGGCACACTCAGTTGTTCCGGGATTGCGTGTTATTGGTCTGGATGCAAATCTTCCGCTTGAACAGAAAAAATGGGGTGGAGTGCTCCCACAGGAACAATTGAATTGGCTCGATAAGCAGCTGACAGATCACAAAGATGAAATGAATATTGTGTTCATGCATCACAATGTGATTCCATGGTCAAGCGATGAGCTGAAGGGCGGGGCTAAGCAGTGGTTCTGTGCTGATAATGCTGACGCTGTACGTGCTGTGCTGGAAAAACATGCAGAGGCTGCTCCGCTTATGATTACAGGCCATCGTCATATAGGTATGCGCGTGAGCGAGCTTGCCGGTGTGAACTACATGGTTGCTCCATCTGCCAATACGCATCCTATGCGATATTCTGTGCTGACGGTTTCCCCTGAAGCTGTAACATGGAAAACTCCAATGATTGGTGTGCCTGAGTCAGTGCATATTGAAGCACGTAACAACTTGCTTGCAGCAACATGGTGGCGTGAAACGCAGTATGCAGAACGCAGTGCAACCAGCGATGCTGAAGTTCTTGAATTTTATGAAAAGAACTCACAGCGAATTGGTACAAAGGTGCTGTAGCGCAGAGTGAGTCTTTTTTTCAATAATAAAAGCCCCCGCAGAAAAATCTGTGGGGGCTTTCTTTTAGCAATGGTATAGCAATCTTTATAAGGCTGCTTTAGCAATGGCTTCTGGTGTCAGTGACGCCAGGGTATTCGTCATAATACGCTGCTGTGCAACCTGTAGGAGCAAACGTACTTGTGAGAGTTTAAACTGTGCAAGTTCAACACCCACAAGTTTGGAAGGACGGGGCAGTTCTGCTGTTAGCGGATTAACTGCTTTGCCATTTTTCGCACTTCAAAATGTAAGTGCGGTCCGGTTGAACGACCGGTGGTTCCTACATACCCGATAATATCGCCAGCTTTTACTCTGCTGCCGCGCTTAAGTCCTTTTTTGAACTTTCGCATATGCGAGTAAGAGGTTTGGGTGGATTTATTGTGACGAAGGCTTACTTGGTTACCATAACCGCCTTTGCGTCCGATAAAATCAACTTTACCGTCTGCCGCAGCATGAATTGGGGTTCCCCTTGGTGCTGCGTAGTCCATTCCTGCATGTAGAATTCTACGCTTAAGAATAGGGTGTATACGGTAGCCGAACTTGGAGCTCATTCGAGCGTTTTTTACAAGTTCAATTTTGCCTTTCTTGACAATGGTGTTCCCGTTTGCATCGTAATACGATCCTCCTGACCCTCTTTCAAAAAAGTAGAGTTGTAGGGAAGAGGTTCGTTTACCTAAACGAACATATTGGATACGTGGGGCAATGCCAGAGGCTTTGGGGTAGACTTCGTAAATAACCTCGAAGTCTTTCTTTACAATATCTTTTTTAGTTAATTTTTTTCTCTCCGCCAACAGCTTGTGAGCCTGTGAGGCAAGAGAGGCTGGGAGACCAAAGTACTGTGCATCTTTTACAAAAGATTTTTTGATGACACCAACTACGTACTGTAGTTTCCCCTTGTACTGAGTACGCTCGACAGCAGGTTTGTACGTACCGTTTGGTTGCATTCTAAGGGCAAACCGTCGGTTTTTATTTTGCTGCACGCTTAGCAGCACTAACTCCTTCTTTTTTGATTTAGGAGTGGTGCGGAGCGTTAGGGTCATTGTTAACCCTACATCGAATCGAAAAGCTTTTTGCTTTAGTGTGGTAGCAACAATTTGACGCTGTTGCTTAAGCGGAACGCCAGCTTTTTTGAGCACCCCATACAGGGTATCTCCCTTTTTTACCGTGATCTTTTTGGCAATAAGTCTTTCGTTGGCGTTTGCGGGAATGAGCTCCGTAGGGAGCGCACTCTTTGGATTAATTTGTTCCCAACCACTCAAGAGGTTGGAAAGATCATAACGTTCGTAAATTGATGCGGTACTGTTCGCTGAAGCGTTTGCAAAAGTAGGCAGTGCAATAAGTGATGTAAATATTAGTAACGCAATGGTAAAGAACAAATAATCCCTTTGTTGTTTTTTAAAAAAATACATTTTCATAAGTGTTTTCTCGTTTCCCAATGCTCGAAGTGCACTACTTACTTCAATAGTCCTTGTCTACCCCCTCTTTTTTGGATGAAATAATACATAGTTGAATGAGTTCAAGATTATTCTAATTATATTTACCATCGACTGTTTACAACTTTTAACAATTTGACGCTAAATATCGCTTTTTCACATGGCGTCCACCCCCCATACGTATACGTGGAACCATATCATCACCCCTCCATCACCCCTGTTTCATCGAATCCTAATAAAACATGCAGTAGAGTCGCCTTCGTGCTGAGCAAAGGCGGCTTTGTTGTTTCTGCCAGTATTTCAAAGGTTAGATGCGCTACTGGTTGTCCATTTCGGTGTGATCATACTTGGCGAAGTTGATTAGATCGTTTGATGGTTTGAATTGGTACAACCAGTAGCGCCTCCAAACATAAGGAGAGTTGAGATGGGTGGAGGAAAAGGAAAAATTTCTGTTTCATCACCGCCGCCGGCTCCGGCGCCACCTGCGGCGCCTCCGGTGCGGGAAGATAATACAGTGAGTAAGGCTGAAATGTATTCGAGCATTGCAAGCAGTCAGGCCAGTAGAGATTTAAGGCGTGCGACAATTCTGACAGGCGCTCAAGGGGATGAGTCGGAAGCTCGACTTAAGAAAAGTACCCTGCTTGGCAGTTAAGACTATGCAAGCCTGCTCGGGATCGTCTTTTTTGGCATTTCGATACGCAGGCAGAAGGAACGACTATGTCGCAATCATTACTTAAAACAGTTCGAAACACGGCTATTTTTCTGGAAGGACAACGGCAGGACTGGGATTCTGCGTGGCGGGATGTATCACAGTATATTGTCCCGCATAAAGGCACGTTTGCTTTTTCAAACTCCGGTTCCAGCGCACGTTTCAGTAAAAAGATAATCGATGGAACCGCGTCACGTGCAATTCGAATTCTTGCGGCAGGAATGCAGAGTGGGCTTACTTCTCCGGCGCAACCGTGGTTTCGGTTACGGCTCGTTGAAAAGGATTTGATGGAGTATACGCCTGTTCGTTTGTGGCTCGATGAAGTTGAGAGCCGTATCTATAATGAACTGGCACATGCAGGATTCTATCAGGCTGCCCATAGCATGTATTCCGAACTGGCTGCATTCGGTTCAGCAGATATGTACATGGCGTCGGATGAACAAAAGCTTTTTAGTTTTTCCTGTTTAACTTGCGGAGAATTTTCTTGGGCTTCGGATCGTTACGGAAAGATCGATACCGTTCTCCGTCGTACAAAAATGACAGTGCGGCAGTTGGCGGCGCAGTTTGGTGAAGAAGTTTTATCTGCAACCGCAAGACGTCTGCTTGCCCGTGATCCGTACAGCATGATTGAGGTTGGGCATCTTGTATGTCCACGAGAGGGGAAAAATTTTGTAACTCAGGGCAAAGGCAAGCCAGTCCTTGCCGGAAAAAAGAACATGCCGTGGGCATCCATCACATTTGAAATGGGAACAGACGCGACCACAGTCTTGAATGAAAGTGGTTTTATGGAATTTCCCCACTTATGTGGTCGATGGGATGTAACTGGCATGGATACGTACGGGTATTCACCGGCAATGGATGTGATGCCGGATGTGAAAATGCTTCAGGAAATGGCAAAAAGCCAGCTTCTTGCCGTGCATAAGGTTGTAAATCCACCAATGCGGGTTCCGGCAGGATACAAGCAGCGTTTGAATCTTATTCCTGGTGCCCAGAATTTTGTAAACAGCACACAGCAGGACGCAGTGTCCCCATTGTATCAGATTAATCCCGATATTCAGGCTGTTTCATATAAGATTGATGATGTGCGCCGAGGTATCCGTGAAGGCTTCTTTAATGATCTGTTCTTAATGTTCACTGGCGAAGGCCGTAGCAACATTACTGCCACAGAGGTGCTTGAGCGCAGTCAGGAAAAAATGGTCATGCTGGGGCCTGTGATTGAGCGGCATCAGACAGAGATTCTTGATCCTTTGCTGGCTCGAATGCTTGGTGTCTTGCAGCGGTCAGGCCGCATGCCGCCAGCACCTCCGGAATTGGAAGGCAGAGCGTTGCAGGTTGAATATGTATCTGTACTGGCGCAGGCACAAAAACTTGCAGGCTCCAACGCCATTCGTCAATTGACGGAACAGGTTGGAAGAATGGCTTCAGTTGCACCATCAGTTTTGGACAAAGTAGATTTTGACCAATGTGTTGACGAGCTTGCTTCAACCTCAGGTGTCCCAGCCAGAATTCTTCGTTCTGATGAAGATGTTGCAACACGCCGTGAGGCAGCTCAAGCGCAGATGTCTGAACTTCAGACTGCGGATCAGATTGAAAAACTGGCAAATGCTGTTTCTTCTGTTGTGGGGGCGATGAAAGAGTCCCCTGAAATTCTGGAGACTATTGTTTCAAAATTAGGTGGTGGCGCGGATGATGATTCGCAGAAACTCCTACAGGAAGCCTTAACGTTTACAGGTCGTTAAGTCGGGAGTGGGGATGCAGACTGATACTGAATTACAGGGGCTGTGCGAGTTGAGTGAAATGGAGCTTTCGCGGTTGCTGACAGAGGATTACGGGGTTGAACATGCCCGAAGCGCTGATGCAGAAACTCGGATGATCTCCTATCTGCAGGATTTGCGGGAGGTGTTACGGCTTGAATCAGGTGCGGGCGTGCGGGTGCTGCGCATGTGGTTAGATGAGGCATGCATGAATAACAGACTCGCACGGGATGAACATATGCGGGAACGTGTTGCGTTGCTTGAATATGCACGAGACCGCATGGCGGATGTCGCCTTGGCTGATCCTGTTTGTCATGTGCGGTTGCAGCTTCAGTTTTCACAGGAATGGGCATCAGCAGAGACAAACGGACTGTAGATTTTGCAGCTGGAAGAATAATGAACGGTACTTGTTAGCACCGTCGAAACGGGAGGAGAGAGATGCATACCGCGATGGATAAAACCGGTGCAGTGCCGGAGTCACATATGGGAGGCGGGGAGCAGGGGAGTTTCAGTATGAAACAGGCACCTCTTCCGGGGCCAACTCCTGCTGCGATGGCGGGCAAGCAACCAGAACAAAGTGCTGCACAAAACTTTGGCCAGAATACTGGAACAGATCATACGGGGCATACTGTTCTAGATGGCAATCCTCAGGGGGCAGGAACTTCGCAGAATGGAAACGGACAGGAAACCGTTACTACTCAGGCAGGACAGCCACAGCCGTTTGCAGTGAAATTTCCAGACGATGTTCCTGTGAATCAGGACTTGTTGGATAACTATCAAGCTTTTTGTGCTGACTGCGGTTTGAACAATGAACAGGCGCAGCAGGCGGTAGATTTTTATTTGCAAGAGCAGACTCGTCAGATGGATGCCGAGCGCGAATTCTCCATGAATATTCTGGAGAACGGCGCATGGAAAGGACAGTTTGATCAGCGCCTTTCAGTGGCGAACAGCGCCGTGCGTGCCTTGGATAGTCAGTTAGGTGGTCGCTTACAGCCGATGCTTGATTCTGGATTGGGAAATAACCACGTTTTTGCAGAAATGATGGCATGTGTCGGTGATTTGCTTCAGGAGGAAAATTTTATTCCTCATTCAGGCGGTTCCGTTACAGCCCGTTCTATGTCCACTGAAGATTTTTTACGTAACGAAGTATTTAAAACCCGCTAGGAGGGGATAATTATGGGCGCAACACTTAAAGAACTCGCAACTGTACACAGTGCAAAACAGCCGCAGCAGGTAGATAGCTTAACAGAGGAAGCACCAGTACTGGGCGTTATTCCTTTTGAAGAAGCTTCTCATGGTTTGTGGAACATGTACGAAGATGTGACGGACGTAGAAGGTGCAGGCTGGGTTGAAATGAATGCTCCGCTTCCGGGTGTGGATGTAACCAGTGACCTGAAAAAAGTTGATTTGTCCATTCTTGGCGGTGAAATTGAGTGTCCTGAAGATACAGCCCGTATGTTCGGTAACAAAGAATCGTACTTTGCCCGTAAGCTTCCTAAAATTATCCGTAAGTCGGGTATGGCTGCTGAAAAACGCATCATTTACGATAACTTTTTACGTTGGGCTGCAGATAACAAGCGCATGGTAAGTGCTGGTGCATCATCAGACGATTGTTATTCAATGCTCGCTGTTCGATTTGTCTCCGGTGAAACTACTGGGCTTTATTCCAGTGAAAGTTTCAAACAGGGTACTCTGCTTGATGTACAGCCAATCAACGGTGGTCAGCTCTACAAAGCACCATCCGGCAAGCATGAAGGCGTTCTTTGTTACGGTTGCCGACTCAAAGCGTATTTTGGTTTGCAGATTGCCAATGCGCATTCTGTAGCTGCGTTGGTAAACATCAACAAAAGCAACGCACCAACTGCCATGATGATTGATGATCTGCTTGCAGATGTGCGTGCTACCTCTGGCACCACCTATCTCTTCATGCACGGCAAAGTGCAGACTTTGCTAAATGAACATAAGGGTAAATCTCTTCAGGTTCTCCCTGGGGGGCGTGATCTTGATCGTCAGATCACACATTGGAATGGCGTGGAGGTTGTTACTTCTTACAACTTCCTTGATGGCACTGAAGCAGCACGAACTGTCTAACGTAAAAAGATGAGACTACTATGTACAAACATACCCTGCGAGTAAACGGCGAGTATTTGGCAAAGGCGCAGACTCTTCCTTCTAATGCTAATGCTGTCGGCAATGGTGGTTCCATTAAAGCAGGTTCCACAATGGGAGCCATTGAAGTTGTTATGGCTGCCGCGGATGACGTGAGCATTCCGGCTGCCACCCAAGTGAAATTACAGCTTGAAGGCAGTGACGATAATACAACTTTCACGTTGATGCCCGTTAATTATGTTGTGACCACATCTTCCGGTGTGACAAACTACAAGAAGGGTGAAGAGTTTGCCCGTCTGCCAGTGCCGTCCAATGCTCCGAAGCATGTTCGCTGCCGTGTCGCCACAAATAAAACAGGTGTAACAGGAACAGTCGATGTTTTCTGCGACTTCCTGCCGCGTTAATTAGTACTACGCAGTAGCCACTAGCGTTATCCATAATATCCAGAGAACAACGCTTGTTCTCTGGATATTTGAGGATGTTAGAACAGGGAGTTTGTATGAGATCAGCAGTGTCCATTTGTAACAAGGGGTTACAGTTTGTTGGTGGTAGCCCGATTGTTTCACTGGAAGAAAAAACACGCGGGGCAGAACTGTGCAACCAACTATATGCCGAAGTGTGTGATGAGTTGCTTGAAGCACATCACTGGAGTTTCGCAACTCGTTATGTGCAGTTACCTAAATTATTAGAAGCCCCGCCGTTTGATTTTGCCTGTGCCTACCAGCTGCCGGCTGATTGCATTGGTGTGCGGCAGTTGCAGGATAGTAAGCCTTTTGAAGTAGTGGAAGGTAGAGTCTTGTACACAGACAGTAATCCGGCAAAGGCCATAATTACAGTACGGGTGACTGATCCGGCACAATACCCTGCCATGTTCGTAGAAGTGTTGGCGCGAAAGCTTGCTGCCGAATTGGCTGTGCCTTTAATGAACAGTACAAAGCTTGAAAAAACGATGTACAGCAAATTTACACAATCTTTTGCCCGGGCTGCTGCAGTGGACGGAGCGGAAGGTGTGCAGCAGGTTGACGAATCGGATGGTTGGCTTCAGGCCAGAGTCAATTAATACGATTTGGAAATGAGTAACGAGGCGGCAGGGTAACAGGAGAAAATAATGAGTGCGGTAACTGTAATACAGAATAATTTTAACGGGGGTGAACTTTCTCCGTTTATGGGAGCGCGAACAGATCAAGTTCGGTACGGCAATGGATGTAAGAAGTTACATAATATGATGGTGCTCCCTCATGGGCCTGCTTCGAGGCGTCCTGGGTTTCAGTTTCTAGGAAAGTGCCGCGAAAGTGGTACTGCACGAGTCCGGCTTATTCCATTTTTATTTAATGTAGATCAGACATACGTTCTTGAGTTTGGAAACAACTATATGCGGGTATGGAAGGACGGCGGACTGGTGGTTAATCTCACGGGGAGACCTGTCGAAGTATTAACTCCTTGGAGTAGTGATGTCCTTGACTCACTTTCTGTGTGCCAATCTGCTGATGTACTCTTCGTCGTAAGCAGTTCTTGTCCTCCCTACAAAGTATCCCGAACAGGGCACGATACATGGCGTATAGAAAAGATTGCTTTGGGTAGCAGGATGAAGCCGCCAACAGCTCTAGCTGCGGAGATTACAGGTACCGCTTCAAGGGAATATTCGTATGTTATTACTGCCATTGATCCATTTACTCGTGAAGAAAGCGAACCATCTACTGATGTAACAGTTCAGGGGCCTGAAACTATCTCTGTTACAGCAACCATCAAGCTTACATGGAAATCAGAGCACGATGACGCTGTCTATGCTGTGTACAAATGTTGGAATGAGTCTGGAAAGCTGGGGTTTGTGGGACATGCATCGAGTAAGCAATGGGTAGATAGAGGTGTTACACCAGATTTTTCTGAAGGTGTTCCTGTTCATCGTGCCATGTTTAACAACGAAGATGAATATCCCAGTTGTGTGCAGTTTTATCAGCAGCGACTGTGCTTTGCAGCAACAAACAAACAGCCACAGACAATCTGGATGAGTCGCTCCGGCAGCTATGATAATTTTAATATTTCTGATCCTTTGCGTGATGATGACAGCATTGCAGCTACCATTGCCGCAGAACGGGTGAACAAAATCGAATGGATGATTCCGGGAAGGCATCTTGTTTTGGGTACTGCCGGTAGTGAGTGGCGTTTGAGTGGTGGGGACAACAAGGCTATAACACCTAGTTCCATTAAATTTGAGCGGCAAAGTGTTATCGGGACAGCAGCGCTACCTCCTCTTATTATTGGAGAGAATATTCTCTTTTTACAACAAGGTGGGAAGGTTATTCGAGAGCTCCAGTATTCACTGCAAAAAGATGGGTACATGGGAACGGAGCTTTCAATCCTTTCCGAACATTTGCTCAAGAATAATCCAGTGGTGTCGTGGGCGTATCAGCAGGAACCATATTCCATTGTATGGTGCGTGTTGGCTGACGGCTCACTGGTCGCGGTAACTTATGAACGCGAGCATGACGTTGTAGGATGGCATAAACATTCGTCTGACGGGCATTTTGAATCAGTGACTTGTATTCACGGAGATGCCGGAGATGAGTTGTGGTGTGTTGTTAAACGGGAAATTAACGGTGAAGAAATACGGTATATTGAAAGGCTGTCTTCCTATGGTGTTAACAGCATAGAGGATCAATTTTTTGTAGATTCAGGCATAAGCTACCGTGGAGAGAGCACTGACACGTTCTCAGGATTAGATCATCTTGAGGGCAAAACAGTTCAAGTTCTTGCAGACGGATTTGTGATGCCATCTCAAGTTGTGTCTGAGGGAAAAATAACGTTGCCACATGCAGCATCTGTTGTGCATGCAGGCCTGCAATATATATCTGAGCTCATCCCTACAGAACAGGACGTGCCGTTGACGAACGGAAGTAGCAAAGGAAAAACGCGTCGGATCAATAGAATGTGTTTGCACGTGCATGAAACAGCAGGACTTAGTGTCGGAGTCGGCAATATCGTTCCAAGGCAGGTCGTACTACGGGATGATGCCGGACTTGATGTTCCATCTTCTTTGTATAGCGGTGAAAAGATTGTTGAGATTAATGGCGGGTATGAAATGCAATCAAATATAGTTTTCAGGCAGGAGGAACCGCTTCCTGTGACGTTACTTTCATACTCCATGCAGATTGAGATAGGTGAGCGATGATTGTTCGCAAAGCAAGTGTTGAAGATGCCGTTGCGTTGCAAGGTCGCCTGCGGCAGCAGGATTATAATGAAGTATGGGCAGCGCATGGGCTTGATCCTGATGAGGTGCTTGTGGCGTGTGCCCAATATTCGACAATGCTCTGGTGTGCAAAAATAGATGAAACCGTTGCGGCGGTCTTCGGTGTGGCTCCTTCAATGGAAAATGAGGGAGAGGGGCAGCCGTGGATGCTGGGAGCTGATGAGATTTGTTCAGACCCTCGAGTCTTCTTTCGCTGGCCGCTGGAAATTCTTCCTCTGATGCATAATGTATTCCCTGTGCTTCGTAATAAGGTTGATGCACGCAATAAAAAATCTATTCAATGGCTTTGCCGGATGGGATTTTCTATGGCGCAGAATACTGTGCCGTACGGACCATTTTCGATGCCGTTTTATGAGTTTTATAAGGAGGAGTTAGTATGTGCTCATTAGGAGTTGCAAGTTTACTATTGGCCACAGCAAGTGCAGCCGCTGCAAATAACCAGAGTAGCGGAAGCATTAAGACAACTGGGGCCGTTGCAAATACAGCACCGATAGATGCGTATGCTGCACGGCAAAAAGCTGATCATGCACGTGCTGAAGGTGACCGCAAAATTAATCAGGAACGTCGTAAATATCTTCAGTCTGAAGGACGCACCCAAAGTACTTTTGCTGCAAACGGTGTTTCGCTTGCGTCGGGGAGTGCCATTGATTTGCTGGTGAACAACAGAGCTATCGCCAAGGAACAGATGAGCGATATTCGTTATGAAAGTGATATGACAGCGTGGGAATATGATATGAGCAGAACAAAAGCGGAGTCTCGTAGCCTTATTCCCACCCAAGATTATAGTCGGGAATCTTGGTCAGATACGCTTACTAATCCGGTGTTTGTTATCGGTACCGCGCAAAAAGCTATTTCTCTTTTTGGCAGGGAGTAGCCGGAATGCTTATTGAAGATAAAAAAGCGATGCCGGAGGATTCTGTCGAAGCGTTGGGTGCCTTGGAACGAATTTTAACTGCCGAACAGGAACTTCGTGCCGGAGCTGATCAAAATGGCAATGCAACAGCCTCGGAAGTTCTTCTCAAGGCTGTCTCCGGTGGAAACGAGATTTCCAGAGGTGCTGTTGCTTCTCAGTTAATAGGTAGTGCTTTGTTGCATTCTCAGTCTGACCAGTTTGCTCAAAAAAAACAGATTATTGAGCAGGCTCAGCAGTTGTGCAGCAAACGTCTTCAAGGTCTTTGTGATGATGCAAAGGTACTCGGACGAGCCTATGCAACAGCAAGTGAATCAAAGAGTGATGAGCAGTCACAAAAAAGCATGTTGGATTCCTTGAGTGAATTACAAGAAAAGATGTCGCAGACAGAGGAGCTTGCATGGATAATTCAGGGAGAGAACAGTAAAGCGAACGTTAGACAAAAGCGCTTGAATACTTCTGCATTGGTATGCAGCTTTTTGTCAGAGGTGGTAATCTGCAACCCTGCCGTTGGTTCTCTTTTACTCAAAAAGCGCGTTGACTTGCTAGTAAAAGCGGACGCAGAGCTTCTTGCAGATATTCTACTTCGTAGCGCGAGTGAGAAGGCTTATAAAGCTGTATCTCGAAAAATTGAGTCTGATGATCCACAGCAACGTGTGGAAGAGCTTTGCTCTCTTTGTCGCAACGCGTCTCCGGTTGTGCTGGAGATTTCAGATGAAAGTTATTCGCTTCTATTGGAGCGCGTTGAGGCAGAGCGTGTTCAATATTTCCAGTTAGATCGAATGCTGACAGCGGTGAAACGCAGGAGTGCAGCACGAGAGTTGTGTGAGTCTTTGGGGAATGAAGATAGAGTGCAGGCGGTAACAATTCTTTTTAATTCCCAGTTGATTTCGGAAGATGAAAAGCAATACTTATTAAATGTAGTACGGCAGCCGCGGTGGGAAACAAATTCGTTAAAATTTATTGAAGCTTTTGCTCTAGCTATTGAGTGCGAACGTGCTGCAGAACCGTATTGCATTTTTCCGGAAGCAGAGTTGTCTCCATATGATGCATTGTTGCTGTATGATGTTCTTGGAGAGTATTCTCCAAAGACACAATTCGAAAATGAACAGCTATTAAATGTATTGAATCAGTTTTTGTTATTGAAAAATGAAAATAGAAAGTCATTATTGTTCATAAAAAAAAGGAACACTGAGGTTGTCTCTGACAAGAATAGAGATATTCCAGATATGACACTGTTTCGCTATGCATTGCATGAAGTTATTTCTGCACGAAAAGAGAATGGTGATGTATTAAACACTATACATGCAATTAAAAAAGAAGTGGTTGAGTAAACTTTCTTGTATCAACATGTAAAAACATGTTTAAATGATGTTGAAAAAATACAACATATAACGAAGCTAACCGTTTTTGTATAATAAACTGGATAAACTCTAGTAAATTTATATAGAAATACTAGAACGAAACATGTGGCTACTGTTTAATGAAACTACACAATATAATGGAGCTTACACTTTTCTTTGTTATCCTATTCTTTCTAAGGGATAGGAGTTGTCGTGTATCAACAAGTAAAGTGTGTTCAACAGAAGAGTCTTAGGTCATGTGGTCGGAGTGGAAGCGTGTATGAATTTAATTCCCGTTTGCAAGATATAATGCAAGTTCAATACGGTATAGAGACCGCTTTGCTGGAATCGGTGGTCAGGAATGCCACTGGCGAGGGTATTGGACGCCTGCACGAACTGGTATCGGCGCAGAAAACCGTGTTGCATTCAGATATGGAAACAAAACTTGTATTACGCAGCTTTTATGAAGAGCTATTCACTTTGGCTTCGAACTGTATGCTGTCTATGCTTTCAGTACAGCTGATCCCGATGTTTGAAGAAGGTCGGGAGTTGTATATGGCAGTCGCATTTAATCGTAAAACGCTCTATGAACATAATAAAAAGCTCGTCTTTTGCATTGAAGAGCTTGATGAGGTAGGAGCCTGTGCCGCATTGCGCGGCCAGTTATTACGGATGGGAACGTATTATTCTGTCTACCTTAATTGACACAAAAAAAGCCGCATTATGCGGCTTTTTTTTATGTACTCTACAGCAGAAATATTCGTGCGGAAGTTGCGCGTTTGCTGTGAGTATGTGCAGGCTGTTCTAGCAAAGAATTTTTTTGAAATTCCGTAAAACAGTCTTGAGCATGTTGTCAGATGGCTCAATAAAGCCAAAATGCATGCCGCGAACAAGACCGACCATAGTAGCCATGAGCATGTCCGCTGTTTCCTGAGCATCAATATCCGCAATAATTGAACCGTCAAGCTTGCCTTCGTCAATAGAGTCACAAAGGTAGCCAGTAACGTATGCGTAGATTTCTTTGATCTGAATAAAGAAGTCTTCACTGTTACCACAGTAACGGGTTGGAGCATCGCGGAAGATAAGAGAGAATTCCATGTGGTTCTTTTTTACGAAGACGTAAAAAGACTTTATTACGGATTCTACTTTTTCGAGTGCATTTTCCGGCTCGCGAACTTCAAGATATTTTTCAATATCTTCAATGAGCTGGTTTTTTACATTCGTGATGAGTGTAAGAAAGATATCATCTTTAGTACGGAAGTGGCGGAAGATTGTTCCTTCTGCAACACCAGCTTCTTTGGCGAGAAGACTGGTAGGTGTGTTACTAAATCCACGTTCAGCAAAAAGACGTGCAGCAGTATCAAGAATAATATCGCGTTTCATGGTAGCCTCATACCTTTATTTGGCAGTATGCAAATCAGTTGTGCCAGTGGGTACTCGCACAGGTGAGAGGGGATAACTCGATACTGTGAGGCTGTCAACGGATTGAAGCAGATAATCGGTGAAGGTTGCTATAATTTTTCCTACCTTAGAGTAAACAGAGTACAGGCACGCGGCTCGGTCTTTTTCTATAAATCATCGGTTGTTGCTGAACTGTGTTTATATACGTCGCGTAGTGCTTTGCCTGTTTGAACCACGGTTGCTTCTAATTCACTCATAAGATTGCTTACCGCTTTTTGATCCTCGGCTTCTGCCGCGCGGGCAACGCAGCTCGCCATTTTGTCTACTTCTCTGAGTGCATATTTTTGTGCCTGATTCTGAAGTTTTTCTGCTGTATGTAGAATTCCTGTAATGCTGCCTTCTTCTGCATGGAGAAATATTTCTTCAAATGTTTCCTGCAGTTGAGATATTATTTTAGGAATCTGCGGAAGGAAGAACATGTCGAGAACTTCAGCAGGATGTGCGGCCTCTTCAGAGTTTAGTGTTAAATGACTCACAGCTTCGGTCAGCGGAGTGTCATCCCATTTGGGGGTATCTTCGTTTGCTTCCACAATACTGCTGAAGGCTGTGTGATTGTCTGATGTCACGAGTTGTTGCGCAACTTGAGTTCTTCGTTCATTGGCTACTCTTGAAAAGAGTTCCTCTTTGTCTTCTGTTTCGTCTAATTCCAACGCATCTAACGCACCTAGCTCATCTAACTCATCAAATGAGAACAGAGGAGGAGGTGTTACACTGCTCTTTTCTTCATCTTGTTCTACATTGTCCAGTTCCGCATTGTCTGAGATTTCATCAAGTAATATTTCTTCACGATCTTCTGAGGCTACAGGCTCTTCTTCTATAGAATTTGTAGCGACCCCACTGCCGCCAAGAACTTCTTTTAAGTAGGCTTCTTCTTCCGGTGTAATCAGCTGTGGCGTCGGAAGTGGGTTCTTATCTAACTCACTTTCATCATCTAACTCTTCTTCTAATTCTTCGAAAATGTATTCGCCATGCTCATCGATGGTGTCCTCATCTGTGGTCATATCAGAGAGTTCTGTCGCTGAAGCTTCTATTGAGTCTTCCGCGAGGTCTCTTGGAATATTCTCTGTTGCATCCATGCGGAGTTTATCATGAAGTTCCTCGGAAGGTTCATCTGAAAGATCGTTTGGCAAAAGACTTGGTTCGATAGTTTCCAAATTGTGATCAACTGAATCTGCCTGCTCTTTTGTTCCATCCAACTCGGTTGATGGAACTTCTATTTCAGCCGATTCTTCCGTGTTGTTTGACAGAGCGCTTGCTTCAAGAACTATGGGGTTAAAAGTCTCCGGTGAAATTTCTTCTTGAACTATGTTTTCCGGCAATAGATTTATTGGCTCAGGCTCAGGCTCAGGCTCAGGCTCAGGCTCAGGCTCAGGCTCAGGCTCAGGTGTTAAATCTAATCCAGAGAGAGATAGCGGCTCGAGAACCGGAGCGTCATCAAGTTCTTCAAACGCGTCATCGAATTCGTAATCACTATTTTCAAGGTCTTGATCTATAGATTCGGTAGATTCAATAGGTTCGAGAGGAAGTTTGTACAAACCAAGTGTTGCCAGTGCGGCAAGTAGCTCATTACTTGTAGCTGGCGAAGGTAGTGATTCAGAATACCCAGAATCACAAAGCAATTCAGCACTGACAGGGCTATTTGCAATGGCGATGGCAGGTGCTGATAGGCAATCAAGTTTTTTATCAATTTCAAAAAGCTGTGACAAAATATTGATGGCGTCTTCAGTCAGTTCAGCTGCAACAATAACCGCATCAACCGTGAATGTTTCGTATGTGGTTATGGCTGCATCAAACGACGTGACCTCATGGGCATGGAATACGTCTGGATCAAGAAGTTCCTGAATTGATTCAGAAGGCGCAGTTCGAGTCTCGATAATGAGCAACTGCGGGATTTCAACTTCATCATCTTCAGTTACAGAGTCCTGAAGAGGTGAGGCGTGTACGACTGTGCTTGGATAGCCTTGTTTTGTTTTGTCGAATTTTTCAAGACGTACAGTAAAGGACACTGTTGTGCCGACATTGGGCTCAGACTCTATACACAAGAAGCCATCCATCAAATGAACTAGCTCTGTTGTTACGCTTAACCCAAGACCGGAGCCGCAGTACTTACCTGAATTTTCTTCAGGCTCTTGGCAGAACCTGTCCAACACATCGTATTTATTTTGGAGTGGGATACCTCGTCCTTGGTCTTTTACTGTGACCAAAAGTTGCGCGGTATCTTTCGAAGAATCAAGGCTGGAAACAGTTATGCTTATTGAACCAGAGTCACTGAATCGAACAGCGTTTCCGAGCAGGTTTAATAAGATTTGAATAAGACGGCTCGAGTCACCCACATAGTGAACCGGAAGATTGGGGGCTATTTTCCATGTAAGCGCAAGTCCCTTTTCTTCAGTGTGCGGTAGCATTATATAGTATGCGTCTTTCAGCAGGCTTTGTAGATCAAAGCTACGTTTCTTTAGCGTTAAACGATGATTATCAGCTCTGTTTAGGTCGAGTAGATCCTTCAGTTGTAGTTGCAGAACATGCGTAGCGGTTTGCAATGTGCGGAGTGCGTGTTCCCCTTCTTCGGGAATATTAATGTCGCTTAGCTTTTCACCCATGTTAGCAATTGTAACCAACGGTGATTGCAAGTCATGACTAATTTTCTGTATGAGATTCTCAGGTGTAAATTTTGGGTGTGGACCAAGTGGTTTTGGAACGCACTGTGTCTGAAGTCTGGAGCCGTGCAAGGCTATTGGTGTAAGAATCATGAGGCCCATAGCTACGCCAGCAAAAGGCATAAGTTGAAGAACTCCTGCAATATCTGCTGAGTTTGCAGGTAATATTGCGACCATGCTCCCTAATGCAGTCAGCAGGCAGCCTGCTGTAAATCTTCTACCGCCAGGGATCTTTCGAGTAATCGCAGCATAGCCTGGAATGGCACCAAGACCTGCAAGGGCAGGCCATAGAGAAAGATAGTGCAATGAGCTTGAAAGACCAGGGATGAGCGGGAAAACGGCAACAAGTAATCCAAGCAGGGAAAGCCCCCAAAGCTGAGCATCAATATGCCGTGGGCACTCTACACTGTAGAAGAGATTTCGACCGATATGAGGAAGGATAATTAGCGCTAGTCCTGGTAAAAGAATAGTCCAGGCAGTGGAGAATTCAAGTCCGGCTGCCGTAGAGGGCAAAAATCCAAACGTGTAGTAGGCCGTTGTGAGTAGTGTATAGATACAAAGCCAGAAGCAACTCTCGGCTTTAGTGAATACAGCAAGAAAAAAGTTAAGCCCTGCAATGCCAAGGGTAAGTCCGATAAGGAGCCAGAAGACCAATGATGTGATAAAGGTCGGCATTGCGGTGCTTTTCAGCGTTACTTCGGGGGTGAACCAGATTCCGGGTTTGCCATCTACCCGTAAGTAGTATTCAGCAAGGCCGGACTTTGAAGCATCCGGAAGCGGAATATGGCAACGGGAAATTGCAGAAGATTGCCACCGTTGGGGATTGTTCGCAGGTCTGTAGAAAAGAGTTGTCGGGCGGCGCACTAACCCGCCGAACTGCATGAATGGAAAGAAGCCGTTCATACGCCATCTTTCAATTTGTTCAATGGGAATAGATATACGAATCCATGCGCGTTTGACTGAGTGGGGAATGGGAGTCTTGCCCAGTGGTGTAAAAACGTTGCTGAATTGAGGTGCTGCAACTTGAGAGATGGAAGCTGTCGGGGTATCTTCAAAAAAGACATCGTACGCGACTGGTACTCGACGCCCGGAATTAAGAGTTTCACTAAGCGAAGGCAGGCAGAGGGCAACTAAAACACAACATGATGCGAAACAGAAAAGTGTTTTTCGGAAACGTAAAAGAGTAGGAAGCATATAGTTCACCGTTATATTTATCTGAGTTGCTAGATGTAGCGACCATAGAACGATGGTAAATAAATGTCCATAATTCAAAAGAAAAACGCCGTTAGCGGTTGCTAACAGCGTTTTTCGTCGGAGAAAATATTATTTTCTATGTGCGTCAATAAACTCTTTAAGCGGCTGGCCTTGAGGAGTTTTTGCAGATGGGTTGGAGGCAAGCAGCTCTTCCCATGCAACAATTCCTTTTTCTTTTTGTTTCAAGTCATGCACGTAAACGACCCCTTTATTAAAAAGGGCATTTGCATGTATCGGGTCAATCTTCAGCGCGTTGTTGTAACTTTCGATGGCCTTTTGATATTGACCGGCGCGCCGGTACATCGTGCCAAGGTCTGTCCATACATCAGCTGATGAGTCGTCAAGTGCAAGGGCTTTGTTGTAGGCGGTTATAGCATTTTCAGGGCGGTTGGCATCATAGTAGGCGTTACCAAGTTGTTGCCATGCGCTAACGTTATCAGGTTCATTGCGAGTCAAACGTTCAAGGTCAATAATCTTTGATGCTTGAGCCTGTGAGACTTGAGGTTGCTTTGGCTGTGTTTGTTGGACTGCTCTTGTCTGTTGTGCAGGGGGTTGAGCAGAGTATATGACTGTAAGCAAGTTTCCAAGGAACACCCCGAGACAGAGGGCAAAGGCCACACACATAATGGTTGTGCTTTTCTTTACGTATATACCTTTTTCAAATTCTAGCCTCAGGCGTTCAGCTTCGCGCTTTGTCATAGAAAAGATCCGTCCTATATAATGTTATGATTTGAGAGCCAGTATGAATTGGTACCAATACCTAGAATACATAGCAATAAAAGGTACTGTAAAAATTATATACATAATTTATTAATATACTGAATTTATTACATGAAAAAAAGACACGCATTATGCCATGTATAAGATTCTCAGAAAAACATAGTTTTACGTTGACGGGGAAGTGTCATTTACGTAGAAGCTTTCTGACGTTGCGACACAAAGCAGCGTTTGCTCATTTATAGCTAAGTTTCTTGTTCCAAACCTGATTTTAGATGTTTTGAAAAAAACTTTTAAAAAGGGTTTGACAGCGAGCGGAGTAAAGCCTAAACCCTTTTCCACGCCGCGAAACAAGGTTTGTCGCACAACGGAAGAAATTAAATTTCAGAAAGTTGTTGACAGCTTAGCGGCCGGGTGGCATAAACGCCAACTCGACACAAGGCTTATTAGCCGAGTGGAGCTTTTACTAAAAAGCTCTTTGACAATTAAATAGCGAATCGGATTGATTTAGAGATCAGCTAGCGTTGTTCGTTGCTTCGGTAACGGACAATTCAATACAGAATTATTAAACTGGAGAGTTTGATTCTGGCTCAGATTGAAC